>JAIRMK010000186.1 GCA_031258755.1 Prevotellaceae bacterium | reverse complement strand
ATATTGAATTACAATACATTAAAAAATGTGTTCATATTATTTATTAAATGTTTGTTATTATATCATTTTTATTTTCTATAATTGTAGTTCAATTTGTTAATAGAAATTTGACATAGAAGGTCAAATCGAAAAAAAACAAAAAGAAAGAATATTAACTCATTGTTTTTCAAGACGTTACAATAAAAAACTTTCGAGTGTGAAGAAAGACATTTTGCCAAATTAAAAAATAATCGCATCTTTGTAGACCAAACTTCATAAAAACAAAAAGTTTGGTCTATAAATATGATGCGGATTGAGCGAAAAGATTATATGAATACGCTTATCGGGTTAAAAGATAAAAACCTGATAAAAGTCCTCACAGGTGTTCGCCGATCAGGAAAATCTACTGTAATGCAGATGTTTCGTGAATATTTGCTTGCTGAGGATGTAGCAGACAGTCAAATTTTGTTTCTGAATTTTGAAGATTTTGAAAATCGCAAATGGTATAACGATTTTGAAGGATTATATTATTATATTATAAATCAGTTGGATTTATCAAAAAAATGCTATGTTTTTCTTGACGAAGTTCAGCAGGTTAAAGAATTCGAACGTTTAGTGGATGGGCTTTATGTGAAACCAAATATTGACATATTTATCACAGGTTCAAATGCTTATCTTCTATCGAG
This sequence comes from Prevotellaceae bacterium, assembly GCA_031258755.1. Lineage (GTDB taxonomy): Bacteria > Bacteroidota > Bacteroidia > Bacteroidales > UBA932 > JAIRLC01. The sequence goes on along the minus strand of JAIRMK010000186.1, from coordinate 6,999 downwards.
CGAACTCGGCACGTTACTCACTGGTCGTTACATTGCCATTCATATTTTGCCATTTTCGTTTAAGGAATTTCTTTTAACACAAAATAATATTTCTCGCACCGATTTACTGTTTGCAAAATACATAGATACAGGTGGAATGCCTGGAATTTTTGATTTGCCGGATAATTTAGTACAAAATTATATTCAAGAGGTCGTTCATAATATTATTCAGAAAGATGTTTTGGTGCGAAATAAATGGCGAAACGAGGACCATTTTAATAAAACCACCTCTTTTCTATTCGATTCAATTGGTTCTATAATTTCTTCTAAAAAAATCACTAATTATTTGACTAATAATAATAAACTTGCAATTTCACACAATACCGTAGCAAATTATATTGACGCTTTAGTAGAGTCGTTTATGTTTTACAAAGTGAAGCGTTACGATTTGCGTGGTAAGGGGATTTTGCAAACGCAGGAAAAATATTACACCGTTGATTTGGGATTAAAAAAATGCTTTCTTGGCGACAGAATCAATCTTGATTTAGGACATAATCTCGAAAATATTGTTTATTTGGAACTCTTACGGCGAGGAAATCAGATAAATATTGGGAAGGCCGATGATACTGAAATAGATTTCGTTATAAGAAAACCAAATGGCGAAAGAGAATATATTCAAGTGGCTTGGACAACAAAGGATAAAAGCACTTTTGAACGTGAAATCCGGCCTTTTGAATTAATAAAAGATTTTAATCGTCGAATTCTACTTACAACCGATGTAGAACCTGTTACGACTTTCAAAGGAATACAAAAAATAAATGTAATTGATTGGTTGTTGGAAAATTAAAAGATAACTGCGATTTAAATCAGTCGGGATTTTTATTGAACTGTGTCATTGTCCGCTCCACGCCAATGGCGCCGAAAGACTTTATCACTTCCGCCGCGCGGCCGAGCAATTCCGGGAGGGCGTTTTTTTCGTCTTCATCAAAAGGCCCCAACACATAATCGATTTGCTGTCCTTTCAGAAAGGCGTTACCGATGCCCATGCGCAAACGCGCATAGTTTTGGTGGCCTAAAGTTTCATTGATATGTTTCAAGCCGTTGTGTCCCCCGTCGCTGCCTTCCGGACGCAGCCGCAATTTGCCGAACGGAAGCGCGAGGTCGTCCACGATCACCAGCACATTCTCTACCGGCACCCGCCCGGCCTGCATCCAATAGTTCACGGCCTTTCCGCTAAGATTCATGTAGGTGGATGGTTTAATCAAAATAAAGGTGTGTCCCTTGAACTTAATGTCGGCGCGCGCGGCATAGCGCTGGGGGGTAAAAACAGCATTGGACGCCTTTGCCCATGCGTCCAATACCATAAAACCTATGTTGTGGCGGGTATCGGCATATTCTTCGCCAATATTTCCCAACCCCACGATCAAATAATTCATACGTATTTTAAAAAAGCCGCAACACGTGCGCTTTCACTTATTTTTTCTTTTCTTCCGCAGCGGCGGCAGACGCCGCATTAGCGTTGTCCGCACCCGGCTGTTGTCCAAGCGCGGCACGGGTAGTCTTCACCGCACAAATAATAGCCACCTTCGGGTTCAGAATTTGTACGTTGTCGTACTTCAGGTCGCCCACCACAATGTTCTTCCCCAACGCCAGATTGGTAATATCGATATCCAGCACATCGGGCAGGTGTTCCGGCAAGGCCGACACTTTCAAGCGGCGATTTACGATTTGCAGTTTGCCGCCCTGACGCACCCCTTCGGAATTTCCCGAAATGGCCACCGGCACATCAATGGCTACCGGCCGGTCGGCGCGTACCGGGTAAAAATCAATGTGCAAAATCTTGTCCGTGACCGGATGAAATTGGATTTCGCGCATGACGGCCGTATGTGAGGCGCCATCAACATTTAAATTCACCAAATACGCATGTGGCGTATATACCAAATCTTTCAAATCACGCGCCACCACCGAGAAGTGCACATTTTGGCCATTGTCGCCATACAGCACACAGGGTACTTCGCCTTCCTTACGTAATTTTTTCAATGCCGCTTTGGTCATAGAAGTGCGGCCAACTCCTTTCAATTCAATAGTCTTCATTGTACTACATAGTTAATAAGTGTTACTCAATCCCGATGAAATCGCGACCCCATCGCACCCTTAGCTAAAAGGATTTTAATCAGGAGCGCAAAGGTAATAAAATTTTTAGACAAATGACATGAATTTACAAAATATTACCTAAATTCGCATCAAATTAATTTTTCAGCATGGATAATATAAATTGGAAATCGCTACCTTTCGGATACCTGAAAACAGACTATAATGTACGCAGCTACTATAAAAACGGCGCTTGGAGCGACTTGGAAACCTGCACATCCGAATCCGTCACTTTACACATGGCGGCCACTTGCCTGCATTACGGACAAACGGCTTTTGAAGGATTGAAAGCCTTTCGCGGGAAAGACGGCAAAATCCGCCTGTTTCGCCCCGGCGAAAACGGCAAACGGCTTGCAAGTTCTGCCCAGGGCATCATGATGGAGCCTTATCCGGTGGAACTTTTCGTGGAGGCCTGCAAAAAAGTCGTCAAATTAAACGAGCGGTTTGTGCCGCCTTATGGCGAAGGCGCTTCGCTCTACATCCGTCCTGTGCTGATCGGGACAAGCCCGCAAGTGGGCGTGAAACCGGCCGGGGAATACCTGTTCGCCATATTTGTTTCGCCCGTAGGCCCTTATTTTAAAGAGGGGTTCAATCCCATCAAAATGCAAATCGTGCGCGATTTCGACCGCGCGGCGCCGCTGGGCACCGGCCTGTTTAAAATCGGCGGGAACTATGCCGCGTCCCTGCAAGCCATGGAGAGAGGACACAAAGAAGGATTTAGCTCGGTGCTTTTCCTCGATGCGAAAGAGAAAAAATATATCGATGAGGCAGGCCCCGCCAACTTTTTCGGCATAAAAAACAACACTTACATCACGCCGAAATCAAATTCCATCCTGCAATCCATTACCAACATGAGCCTGCGCGACGTCGCAAGGGACATGGGGCTGAAAGTGGAACAACGCGCTATTCCGGTTGACGAACTCGACAGTTTCGAGGAAGTGGGCGCCTGCGGCACGGCGGCCGTCATTTCGCCTATCGGCACTATTGTAGATCGCGAAACAGGAAAGGTATATGAATACTGCAAAGACGGAAAAGCCGGCGCCATCTCTACCCGGTTGTACCGGCATTATCGCGGTATTCAGGAAGGGGAAATTGCCGACCCTGCCGGATGGAACGTCATCATTGACTAATGTACAACACGTATTTCATTACCCTGTGTGCGCTCCTGCCCAGTTTTGCTGCAGGTGCACAGGACAAAAAGCCCGACGGACTGGTGATGTTCTACAACGTAGAGAACCTGTTTGATCCCGAAGACGACCCGCACACGCAGGATAATGATTTCACCCCCTCAGGAAAAAATGCATGGACATGGACGCGGCTGGCGAAAAAGCGCAACAGCATCGCCAAAACCATTATTGCGATTGGCAAAGGGAACGCGCCGGTGTTGGTGGGTTTGTGCGAAGTGGAAAATCGCCTGGTGCTGCAACACCTTGTAGAGCGTACGCCGCTGTCGAAAATCGGGTACGGTATCGTGCACCACGACTCGCCCGACCCGCGGGGAATTGACGTAGCCCTGCTCTACCGCACCGACCGGTTTAAGGTGCTGCATGCCGGTTTTTACAAAGTCACCTACGCGTCGGGCAGCAGCCAAACACGCGAAATCCTTTACGCCAAGGGGCTGTATGCGTGTTGCGACACGTTGCATCTGCTGGTGAACCACTGGCCGTCGAAATTAGGCGGCGAGAAACAATCCATGCCTAAACGGATGGCGGCGGCGCACCGCGCAAAAAGCATCGCCGATTCTATCTTGCAAGTCTCCCCTGCCGCCAACATTATCCTCATGGGCGATTTCAACGACACGCCCGAAAGCAAGCCACTCGCTGAAGGGCTGCAAGCCCTGCCGCCACACGGCAATCCCTCGGTCGACAGTTTGTATAACCTCATGCTGCCGCTTGCCGGACGTGGCGAGGGGTCGCTCCGGTACCGCGGCCAGTGGGAACTCATCGACCAGTTTATCGTGTCGGGGCGCCTGCTCCAATCCGAAGCCACATTGCAGTGCCTGCCCAATGACGTCGAGGTGTTCAGCGCACCGTTCCTGCTCGAAGACGACGAAAAATATCTCGGGGAAAAACCTTTCCGCACGTATCAGGGACCCGCCTACAAGGGCGGCGTCAGCGACCACTTGCCGGTGGTGCTGCCAATAGGACTAAAAGCCAAGAACTAAGCGTTACTTCTTAATCACTTGGGGATATCTTAGGGCGTACATAAAAAACCCCAGTGTGATCTGTAACCGGGGTAATTTGGATTTATGATATTTTGTTAGAATGGCAAATCGTCGCCTTCGTTTTGATCGATTACCGGCTCAACAGGGGTGGCGGCAGGTTTATCGGCAGTTGTTGTCCCTCCACCCTGTGGCTCGGTATCGGATTTTCTGCCGAGAAGCCTTATTGCGTCGGCTATTATTTCGGTAGTATAACGCTTTTGTCCGTTCTGGTCTTCCCAGCTGCGGGAGCGCAATTTACCTTCAATATACACTTGCTTGCCTTTGTGTACATACTTTTCGGCAAATTCGGCCAATGCCCGCCATAGCACCACATTGTGCCATTCGGTTTGTTCTTTTACTTCTCCATTCTTGTCCTTGTAGCGTTCGGTTGTAGCTATTGGAATGGTAACAACAGGCACACCGCTTTCAAGATGGCGTACTTCGGGGTCTTTCCCGACGTTTCCGATTAACATTACTTTGTTTAATGACATAAGAATTAGTTTTTAGGTGGTTGATAATTATAGATCACGCCGCTAAGTTAATTATTATTTTGAAATAATATCTAAATTTTCAGGATTTTTTTCAAGAAAAGCGTCAATAAGACGCGGAATACTGTATCGGTCGAAGTCCTCCAAAGGCACACGAAGGTAATGTTGGCGCAGGTTTTGGGAAATTGTGCCGGCCTTGATAAGATAAAAACGCGTCCACAGGGTCTGATGCGTCAACTGATGTTTGATGAGTGGTGAAAAGTTGATAATTCGGACTTTTTCGCCGGAGAAAAGTTTTTTCCATGCGGTTTGCGCCGTTATCTTGCTGGGCGAAATTTCCATTTCCGTTTCAATGAGAGGAAATTCATACAAGCCTTTCCAGATGTCGTTATCCGAACGTTGACGTAAGTATACATGATGTTTTTCCCGCACTATGAAATAGTGGAAATAGCGCGTGCGAACTTCTGGCTTCCGGCCTTTTACAGGCAATTCCGCTATTTTTTCGGCGCAAAAAGCATAGCATCCTTCATGCAAAGGACATTCAGCACATTTTGGGTTTTTAGGCACGCACACCAACGACCCGAAATCCATCAGCGCCTGATTAAAATCGGCCGGGTAGCGCCGGGGAATGAGTTCTTGCGCCAGTGCGCGCAATGTTTTTTTCCCGTCGCTGCTGTCAATCGGCGTATGGATGCCGAACACCCGCGTAAGAATACGATAGCCGTTGCCGTCGAGCGCCGGCAGCGGTTCATTAAAGGCAAAGGAAGCGATGGCCGCCGCGGTATATTCGCCAATTCCTTTAAGCGATAGAAGGTCGCTGCCGGACGTTGGAAATTGTCCGTTATGATGCGCTACGACAGTTTGTGCCGTAACGTGAAGATTTCTCGCACGAGAGTAGTACCCCAGACCCTGCCAGAGCTTCAGCACTTCATCAAGCGGAGCCATTGCCAGCGACTCAACCGTAGGATATTGGTCGATGAAACGTAAGTAATAGGAATAGCCCTGTTCCACCCGGGTTTGTTGCAGGATAATTTCCGACAGCCATATTTTATACGGGTCTTTCGTGTTTTTCCAAGGCAGGTCGCGATGATTTTTTTTGAACCAGCCCAATAAGTTTGCAGTAAAATCCATAATTAATGAACAAAAATACGTACAATTTTGGAAAAATAATGAAAAATCGTATCTTTGCATCCTTAAAATTCAGGAGAGGTGGCAGAGTGGTCGATTGCGGCGGTCTTGAAAACCGTTGAACTGCGAGGTTCCGGGGGTTCGAATCCCTCCCTCTCCGCTAAGCCCGCTTCCGAATAATTGGATAAAATATCCACTCCGACACTGAAACCTTGCTCCGGCAAGTGTTGTTTATCCGATTATAAAAACAAAATTTTTCCCAATAAATGATGATGAAATAAAAATAAATTAATAACTTGCGTTTTTATTTTTCAACATAGAAATTATGGCTTACTTGAAATTTAATAAGGCGGAATTAGTAAATCTGGAATATTCACTCCGGCGCGAAATGCTTGCCACCAACCGTGCCGGCGGGTATATCAACACCACTATTGTAGGCTGTAACACCCGTAAATATCACGGGTTGCTGGTGGTGCCTATTGATGAATTTCAGGGCGACAAACACGTGCTGCTCTCGTCTATTGACGAAACAATCATCCAGCATAAACAATCATTTAACCTGGGCATCCACCGCTATCCGGGTATTTACGAGCCGCGCGGACATAAATATATTATCGACTTTGCGTATGAGCCGATCGCGACCATCACCTACCGGGTGGGTGGCGTGATTTTCAAAAAAGAATTGATGCTGGTGCATAACGAAGACCAACTTTTAATCCGCTACACATTGATAGACGCTCACTCGCCCACGGTGGTCAGGCTGAAACCTTATCTGGCCTATCGCAACGTACATCAGCTGACGAAAGCGAACATGACGGCCAATACACAAATCGCCAATATACCCGGAGGTTTCAAATCGAAACTTTACAACGGCTTTCCCACATTACACTTGCAAGTGAACAAGCACGCCGAATTTGTGCCCAACCCCGACTGGTACTACAACATTCAATACATGGACGAAGTGCGGCGCGGGTACGAATCGACCGAAGACCTTTTCGTGCCGGGCTATTTCGAGTTTTCCATGAAGAAGGGCGAAAGCGTTATTTTGTC
>JAIRMK010000110.1 GCA_031258755.1 Prevotellaceae bacterium | reverse complement strand
TGCTTATTACGTTTATAGGTATAGCCTGGATGGCAGGAAAAATCTACCGCACCGGCATTTTAATGTATGGTAAAAAACCTACTTTAAAAGAAATGTTGAAATGGATGAATTATAAAAATTAAAACTTATCACCTATGAAGGTGATCAAACCTGTGCTTATTGTTTTGTCGAGTATGATGCTCCTTATCCTGCTTTGTGTAGGTGTGGTGGGGTATATTGTGGTTACGCCCGAACGGATAACCCCGCTTCTTCTTCATTTCAGCAACCGGCACCTGAATGCCGAAGTACAATGCGAAACGGTTGATATCACTATCTTTTCCACTTTTCCGAATATGGGCGTCCGCCTTAAAAATGGCTATGTCATCAAGCCGGCGCCCGACAGTTTGTCCGCTGCCGATAGCGTAACACAACACGCCTCCGATACCTTGCTTCGCTTCTCGTCGTGCGTCATTTCCTTTAACCCGATGACTTATCTGAAAAAGAACAAACTGGTTATTCACCACATTCATCTCGACCGCCCTGATATTTACGCCACCATCAACAACGACGGAAAAGCGAATTGGGAAGATCTGTGGCCGGCAAACGATAGCGCAGCATCCAGCGACACCGCCGCTTTCCAAATGCCCGAACTAAACCTTGAGCAATTACGCATTACCGGCGGGAAAATTGTGTATAACGACCTACAGGTACAGATACAATATATAATGGAAAATTGCGACATGTCGCTAACCGGCAACCTTAACAAAGACTCGGCGCAACTCCATTTGCAACTCGACATACAGGCGCTCAGTTTATGGCGTGACCGGCAATGTATGGCCAACCACATCCCCCTGCAATTTTCAACATTCCTGCAACAGGAACTTGTGAACAAACGTATCCATATCGGGCAAGCAAGATGTATGTTGGCCGGCATTGAATTTGACGTAAGCGGAAATTTGCAATGGGACGACGCCCAGGACAGCAACCTCATGGTAAACCTGCACTACAACCTGCATGCACCATCTATTCCAAAACTGCTGGCCATGGTGCCGCCCTCTCTTTCGGCACTTCCTTCAAAACTCACCACTTCGGGTGAAATGACGCTCAACGGCAGTTTGACCGGTGTTCTTGGAGCAAACAGCTATCCGGTGCTGCGTACCCATTTCAAACTAATAGACGGGAAACTCCGGAGTGTAAAACATCCCAACCGGAGGGGCATCGAAAACCTGCAACTCGAAAGCGAAGCCTACATTGACCTTACAAACAAAACACCATCGAGTTTCCGGATAGATAAATTCACTGTGCAAAGTCCATTAGTGAATTTCACTGTTTCAGGAACGGTGGACGACCTGTTCAAAAATCCGTTTATCCAGGTTCATCTGACAGGCCGGTTTAATTTCGATCGCATGTCAAGGATGCTGCCGCTCGCCGACAGCATGGACACAGGGGGGCAAATACAAATGGATGTTTCGGGCGAATGTTTTTTAGCCGACGTGATGAATTTGAATTATGGGAAAATAAAAGCGAACGGTATAGTTGATGTGGACAGCGTGAAATTTCATTATCCTGCACAACAAATTTCGGTGACAGCGCCCTTTCTCCGCGCCCGATTTGGCGCCAATGTCAAAGACACCACACGCAGAGGACGCGAACGCGACATTCTGTTTCGCGGCCATGTCAATTCCGACAGCATAAAAATAACATTTGGGGAGTTGCTGTTTAATTCCGACGCGCTGTCGGTTACATTCAGCACGTCCAAACCCAAAGACACGGCCAGTATTGCACCGGTATTCTCAAACATCAAAGCCGAAAAAACACAAATCGAAATGGGTGACCTGAAAATCCATGCCCACAAGGCCACAGGCACCGCACTGTTTACCGCACAACGCGACAACCCATCAAAACCCGAATACACGCTACGGTTTGCCCTTGACACGTTAAACGCACGCACGCCCGATTTCTCAGGCCGGGTGAATACCGGACATCTTCACATCAAAGCCAAACCAAGGCCACAACAAGCACACAGAAGAAACAGTGCGGCGGACACCGCAAGCAGAAGTAATCGACAACAAACCATCAGAAACAGTGCAGCCAATCAATCTATAGTCAATATGCGTTTGCAGTCTGATGAAGCAAGAGCCGCATTGCGCCAATGGGAAACCACAGGCAGTTTCGACATACAAGGCGCCCGACTGCGCACGCCCTACTTTCCGACACGGATTCAAATTAGCGACGGCGCGCTTCAATTTTCAACTGATTCTTTATATTTAAAAACTTTGCAACTGCGCGTTGGGCAGTCGTCGATGAACCTTAGCGGAAAAATACACGGCATCCGGCAAGCCTTGCTGTACAACGGTCGCATAAAAGCCGACCTCATCATCGACGCCCAAACCATTAACCTCAATCAGCTGATACGCGCCATGGTGGCCGGCTCCAACTATTCCTCAATGGACAGTACAGCCAAAGACGCCATTACTGCAAACGTAATGAATGACCATACGGAAATCGTTGAAGTAAGCGATACCGGCAGGACAGGCGGCGTTTTCATTGTTCCGCGCAACATTGATTTCACCCTGCAGGCAGACATAAAAAAAGTATTGTATTCAAAATTAGAATTGGAAGACATCAACACCCATATTTTTATACGCAACCAGGCGATTCATTTACCTGAAATAAAATTCCGGTCGAATGTAGGCGATATGCAAATGTCATTCTCCTATCAGGCGCCCGACGCTACCGGCGCCCACATCGGCACCTCCGTGGCGCTCCATCACATACAAGTGAAGCAGTTGATTGAAACTTTTCCGCTGTTCGACACCCTCACGCCGATGCTCCGTTCCTTCGAGGGCGTGGTGGAATGTAACATGGTCGCCGCCGCCGACCTCGATTCCCTGATGAATGTACAATTCCCTACCGCCGAGGCCTCTTGCTTTGTGAAAGGGAAAGATCTTGTGCTGCTCGACGGCGAAACGTTTACGGAAATAGCCAAAATGCTACACTTCAAAAACAAACAACGCAACCTCATCGACAGCATTTCCGTGGAGATGATACTGCGCGACAATCATCTTATCATATTCCCCTTCCATTTGGCAATAGATCGCTATCAGGCGGCAGTGGGCGGCACCCAGTACCTCAACATGGATTTCGATTATCATATCACTGTACTCAAATCGCCTATCCCTTTCAAATTCGGACTCAACCTGAAAGGAAATCCCGACCACATGAAAATCAGACTGGCCAAAGCGCTCTATAAAGACATCGGAGATCCCGTGAAGAAACGGTCACTCTACGGGGTATTGTTTAATCTTCGAAACGCGATGGAACAAAAAATAAAAAACGACATTGAAACCATCATCAACCGGGAGCCAGTGCGCCGCATACGCACAGACGAAAGACTGCTGGCAAACCGTGTAACGACCATAGACGACAGCCTGCGCGTGTTCTTTGTGTCCGACACCACCGGCGTGCCGCCCATCGACTCCCTCGCCACCGACGATCTTGTCGTATTGCAAGACACCAAAGAAAATTATTTAAAGTAGTTATATTCAATTAATAGGTGGACGTTGCCTTATTTTTTGAAAGATAATGCTACCTTTGCGGGAATTTCTGTAAATAAAATAAATGTGACTGGCAGGACGGAATTACTTAAAGAGGCAATAACACAGTATAACTCCTATGATTCAAAAGATTGGGAAAAGTCATACTTTGATAAGTTCAGCGGGGGGTACATTGTTGCAAATAAACAGCGAATTGAGCATTCCAACACAAGTAAAAATGAGAAAGCTAAGTTTGAGAAAGAAATTTCCATGTCCAAAATATTTGCTAAAACTGGATATAAGATAGAAATGTTGGAAGAGATGCCACGTATTCCTTCTCCTGACATAAAAATTGATGGATTATTAGCTGATTTAAAGAGTGTTTCAAGTCACAATAATATTGTAAAGGATGCGAAAAAAGCCGTGCGGAAACAAGGGGCTGAAATAGTATTATTTGAGTTTGAAAAAGAAACAAAAGAGATTTATATTGAGATTAAAAAGTTGTTGAGAATGGGTATACATGGTATGTATTATTTTACCGGCAGAGAAAGCAAAATTCATATCTTTTAAAAATGGGAGAGCCGGACTGCTCCGGCTCAACATGTGGTGCGACTGCGGATAAACCGGAGACGCCCCTAATTACATCGCAAATATACAACTATTTTTTTACATTACAAAATTTTTCGAGAACACAAATAAAACGCGCAAAATAACAAATAAATAACACAACCGAGAATCACCCACAACGATCCGGTTTGTGACCCGACGGTTTTCGTAAGTACGCCCATCAAGGGTGGAATAACGGCTCCGCCCGACACGCCCATGATCATCAGCCCCGATATTTCGTTAGCCTTTCCGGGAACATGTTGCAGGGCTAATGAGAAAACAATAGAAAACACATTGGCAATGCACAAGCCCATTACGGCAATCATGGCTAAAATATGAAAATAGCCCTGTGCAAAAAATATCAGGTCTAACATGGCCAATACGCCTAATAGCATGGTGGCAGCAAAAAATTTATGCGGTAAAAATTTGGCCAAAATAAACGCGCCGAAGAAAGCGCCGACAGTACGGAAAAGAAAATAGCAGCTTGTTCCCCAACCCGCATCAGCTACGGAAAGGCTGCAACGTTCTACCAACAGTTTCGGTGTAACGGTATTGATACCCACATCCACGCC
>JAIRMK010000088.1 GCA_031258755.1 Prevotellaceae bacterium | reverse complement strand
TCTTCATTTCCGTGTAGATAATGGCGCAGGGTTCCCCATCAGATTAAGCATTGATGAAGTGGTCTCTATAGCCAGTGGGCAGTCGCAGAAGATGGCCAAAGTAGATAGTGTAGATATTCTTGCTAATAAGTCTTCTTCCGAACGTTATCTCAGCAGCAAATGTAAATTCGGCGGGGAAAAGTTAGGCGAGGTACTGAGCAATATGCCTTCGGAGGTGGAATTTAAATTTTCAGCGACGATTAATCCCGAAGGGAACAAGAACGGTGCAGTAAAAAATTTCCTGACCGATGCCGGCACAATAACGGTGAGCAACATTGAAGCGCGGGTGCCGCTTAATTTTTCGGTAACCAATATGACGTTGAGAGATACCTTGGATTTCAATTCTTCGAAGCTGACGTTTAAGGATATGAAATTGTTGCTAAATGTAAAAAACAGTATGCCTGTAGCTGTTGGTTTGCAGGCCTACATGATAGATGAAAACGGCAATATCAACTCCGATCCATTGTTTAAAGACCCGGTGTCTATTGAGGCTGCTACTGTTGATGCCGATGGTATAGTGGTCGAGCCGAACCTGTACGAAGACAGGATTGAGACGAATGTGGAAGGCTTGGCGCAAACTAAAAAATTAAAAGTTGAAATTAGTGTAAATACCGACAATTCCCAGTATGTGCGCGTGACCAAAGACAATTATGTCCATATTAAAATAGGCGCAAAAGCTGTAGTAAATGTGAATAACCTTGATTAACGTATCATTCAGCCATGAAAAAACATCTTGTAATATTTCTTTCTCTTTTCCTGATGGCGCCTGTGGCGCAAACTGTAGCGCAAGAAAGCACGTTGTTGCACTTTATGCGGCAGTCGCCCCAGTCGTTGCGCTCCAACCCCGCCAACCTGTTGGACTCTACAAAATTTTTTATGGGTATTCCATTCCTGTCAAATATCAATGTGGACCTCAACTTCGGATTTGCGTACAGCGACGCTATTTATCGCGATGCACACGACGACTCCTTGCGCATCAACAGGAGTATAGTGGATCAACTCACCGGCTCGAGCCGCATGGGCGTGGATTTTAATTATGAACTCCTGTCGTTCGGGGCGCGTTTCAGGGAAGATAATATGATCACCTTTTCCTTGTCGGCAAAGGCTTTTGGAACATTCCTTTTTCCCAAGGATGTGGCGACGCTGCTGGTGGAAGGGAATGAGCCGGACGGCGTATTGTCCATAGATTCCGACGTGAATGCGTCGGCATACGTGGAGGCGGCATTGGGCTACTCGCGCATTATCGACAAGCACTGGAAAGTAGGCGTGCGGGTGAAATACCTTGCCGGGATTGCCAATGCTTACAGTGACAGGATGAACATCAGTGTGGCGACCGACGCCGATTACGCCCTGAAACTTTCTTCCGACGCCTTGTTGCGTACGTCCATCCTGGATTTGGAAGACAATCCGTTGAAAAACTCCGGCATGGCTTTTGATGCGGGGGTCTATTACAAATCGCCGGTGAAAGGGCTGGAACTTAGTTTTAGTCTGGTGGACTGGGGATATATCCAATGGAATTCCGACAGAAAAGCATTTCGAAGCGAAGTGAAAAACGGCGTGTATGAGTTTAAAGGCATCACTGATGTGACAGACAATAATGTGAACGCTATTCTTGACACCTTGAAAAATGTGTTGGAATTTAATGAAATCGAAAACCCCGATGCCTATTCTTCCCCGCTGCTTGGAAAGATTTTCTTTGGCGCTTCCTACGACTTTTCTAACTACGACAAGGTGGGTTTTCTTTTCAGCACGCGTGCGTTGCAACATTTTAGCCGCACTACGTTTGCACTCATGTATAGCCGCCGTGTCGGGAACTGGTTTACGGTGGCTGCCGGTAATAATTTTATGACGCAAAAATTGTTCAACCCGAGTCTGGCGCTTCATTTCCGTACAGGCAACTTTCAGTTTCATATCGCAGGCGAAAATATTTCGTCGTTTTACCTGAAAGATATTTCCACGGCCAATATTCAGTTTGGTATGAATATTGCCATATATTAAAAGAACAGATTTATTATGACAACCTCTTTCGAAGAAATTTATGCAAGAGTAGCTTCCATGTCGAAAAAAAGATTGGTAGTGGCCTGGGGTGTTGATGACCATTCCATCGTAGCTGCGGCTGAAGCAATAAAGAAAAATTTAGTCGAAGTGACGCTGGTGGGCAATCAGCAAATAATTAAAAAGGTGTGCGACGCAAAGAAAATCGATTTCTCCATATTTCATGTGGTTGATATTTCCGATGACGTGTCGGCCGCCAACATGGCTGTGAGCCTTATCAATCAAGGCGAAGGCGATATGTTGATGAAAGGCTTGTGCAGCACCGACAAGTACATGCGGGCAATTTTGAATAAAGAGAAAGGATTATTGCCCCCGAAAACAGTACTCAGCCACGTTTCGCTGCTCTTTCATCCAGCGTATCATAAATTGATATTGATGAGTGATATTGCGGTAATTCCCGCTCCCGATTTGTCACAAAAGATAGCGATGGTGGGATACTTGGTAGATATTGCGCGCAAGTTGGGCATTGAAAAACCGAAAGTGGCGGCACTGGCGGCTACGGAACAAATGCTCACAGGGATGCAGGCCTGTGTGGACGCAGCTATTCTGGCCAAAATGGCAGAACGCGGACAAATCAGGAATTGTATCCTCGACGGGCCGCTATCCTTGGATATAGCCGTGTCGAAAGAAGCGGCAAAAATTAAAAAAGTGAACAGCGAAGTGGCCGGCGATGCCGATTGTTTACTTTTTCCCAATATTGAATCGGGAAATATGTTTTATAAAGCCAACGCGATATTATGCAAAGATGCTCGTTTGGCGGCTATTGTAACCGGTGCGAAAGCGCCGGCAGTGCTCTCAAGCCGCGGCGACAGTATCGACACGAAATTAAACTCAATCGCATTGGCCGCCTTGATGACGAGGCCTTTTTAATTTAATATTTATAATATATAGTGAATGAAGATACTTACAATTAACCCTGGCTCTACCTCAACAAAGATTGCTATTTTTGAAGACGAAAACAATATTTTTCAGAAAAACTTACAACACGCCGCCGCCGACCTTAAAAATTTTAAAATTATTACCGAACAATTTAACTTTCGTAAAGAGGCTATTCTTGCCGTATTGCGGGAAGCCGGTTACGATATTTTATCGTTTCAGGCGGTAGTGGGGCGTGGCGGCATAATACATCCTGTGGCTTCGGGGGTGTATGAAGTGAATGAACCCATGAAGCGCGACTTGCTCGATTGCCGCTATGGGGAACACGCCAGCAACTTGGGCGCGTTAATTGCCGATGATATTGCCGCGCAAATCCCCGGCGCCCGCGCGTTCATTGCCGACCCCGTGGTGATGGATGAGTTGCAGGATGTGGCGCGTGTGTCCGGCCATCCGTTGTTTCAACGGACGTCCATGTTACATGCCCTCAATCATAAGGCCATTGCTAAAGCCCATGCCAAAAAAGTAGGCAAATCTTACGAGTCCTTAAATTTAATTGTGGCGCACTTGGGCGGCGGCATTTCAGTGGGCGCGCACAGGAAAGGGAAAATCATTGATGTAACCAATGCCGTGGATGGCGAAGGCCCATTCTCGCCCGAACGCTCAGGAAACCTGCCTGCATTACAATTAGCGAAATGCTGCTTTAGCGGAAAATACACGCGCGACCAAATGAAAAAAATACTTACCGGCGAAGGGGGCATGGTCGCTCACTTAGGCACCAACCAGTTTCAGAAGATTGAGCAGGAACTTATACCTTCTGGCGACAAGCAAGCAGCCTTGGTGCATGAAGCAATGGCTTACAACGTGGCCAAGTTTATCGGCGCTATGGCTACCGTGCTGAAAGGCGCTGTGGACGCCATTTTGTTGACCGGCGGCATTGCTCACAATCCTTTGATGGTACAGTCTATCACTGAAAAAGTATCTTTTCTTGCGCCTGTAATTGTTTATCCCGGAGAAGACGAAATGGGTGCATTGGCGCGTAACGGATTGGCGGCCATGCGGGGAGAAATAGAGATTCAAAATTATACTTAAAAGTCTCATATATGAAAAAAGTTATAGTGTGGATCTGTTTACTCCTGATGCCCGTTTTCGGATATACCCAAGCTCCTCGAGTTATCCTGCAACATTTTTTGAAAAAAATGACGACGGGACCTGTCGAAATGTCGTTTAAAATTACCTATGAGAATGTGCCGAAAAAAATTCGCAATTTACAAATCGGGATACTGATGTATAGCGACGAGCAGTATCATCTTCAACTGGGCGACTTGGACGTTTATTGTGACGGGACAAGCAAGTGGGTATATAATGAATCGACCGCGGAAGTTACTATTTTCCCGGCGGAAGAAGACGTTGAAATGACCGACAACCCGTTGAAATATGTCTTGAACAATGAAGATAATTTTCGTTACCGGCCGGCGAAGCATTTGGTGCAAAACGGGAAAAAGGTAATGAGCCTTGACCTTATTCCGAAAAGCAGGGATGCGATTTATACTATGATCAACTTGCGGGTAGAAGAAAAAACGTTCCTGCCGGTGCAGCTCACTTACAAAATGAAAGATGGACAGCGGTACATTATTGATGTGGACAAGGTTGACGCCGACGTCGCGGTGAAATCATTCAGTTTTTCATTTCCCGCACACTTGTACCCCGACGCCACCATTAATGATTTGAGGTAGGCGTTTGTAGTTTACCTCTTTTCCTTTCAACACAATACCTGCATTTTCGGCTTCTTATTTCGGGATATTCAGTAAATTCAGGGACACCCTCTGTGTAACTCTGTGGTATCTCTGTGTTTCTCTGTGTAATAAAAATTTCACACAGGTGAATTTTTATCATTTATTGTCCGGAGGACAT
>JAIRMK010000086.1 GCA_031258755.1 Prevotellaceae bacterium | reverse complement strand
TTTCTTTGATCAAACGCAAGGAAATCCCTCTTCATGGAATTGGACATTTCCGGGAGGAACACCCGAAACATCCAATTTGTCTTGTCCTACAGTAGTGTACAATCAACCCGGCCAATATTCCGTTACGCTGGAAGTTAAAAATGCCGCTGGAATAGCACAGGTTTCGAAAACCAATATTATATCAGTAGATTATAATGAAATTGTGGTCGATTTTGAAGCCAGCAAAACAAGCGCTGTAGAAACTGATGTAATTACATTTACCGATAAAACCAGCGGGTTGCCGGATTCATGGCAATGGACTTTTACCCCGCAAACAGGTGTACCGCTGACTTCAACCGAACAAAACCCACAACTTTCTTTCAGTGAAGGCACCTATACGGTTACGTTGGTAGCCAGTAATCCTAAACATTCCGGCACGTTAACCAAAACAGATTACTTGACCGTTATAGATCCGACGAAAGTGGAGGCGGACTTCAGTTGTAATTATACCGCTACCTACGTCGGTGGAAGTATTACATTCAGCGACCGGTCTATTGGTACCGCCGAATCGTGGACGTGGACATTTGAAGGCGGAACGCCGGTAAATTCCACCGCGCAAAACCCGGTAGTCACCTACAACACGCCTGGTAGGTATAAAGTTACGTTACAGGCCAGCAACTTCGTCAATAATACCCTCAATACCTCAACTAAAGAGATTGACGATTACATCCTGGTTATTCCAAACTTCAACAATACCTTAACGGCTTTCTTCCCATTCAACAACAACGTCAACGATGTTGGCCCATTCAAGCTGACAGCTTCTTCCTTGACCGGAGGCACGGCAACGCTTATTACACACACCGGCAACAGCACCTATACCGCTATCGATCGGAAGAATGTAGCCGGCAATGTGGCCGTGTTTAATGGAACAGGCGGACTAATATTGAATAATGCCACTTCTTTCGATTTCGGAACGGGTGATTTCAGTGTCGCCGTGTGGATCAACTCCAGTGCGCTCAACGGAACAAACCGAAAACAAATGATGATATGGATGGAAGGAGGCTTCGGAAGTGGCGACCTGCAAACATGGATGCGCTTGTATAGTAATGCTTCGCGGAATATTACATTGAATATCGAAAAAGGCGGTACTATTCATGTCGCCCCGGCAGTGGCCGGCAGTAGCATTGCTGATGACAATTGGCATCATGTGGTTTGTACGAGAGACGCCACAGGAACAAAAATGTATCTCGACGGTGTACAAGTGGGCACTGCTAATACAGCAGCAGGGCCGGGTGATACAGTGAACCCTAATTGTCCATTTTTCAAGATAGGCGTGCAGCAAACAGCAACCTCCTGGTCTAATCTATTCGATGGCATGTTGGACGACCTGATCGTATATAAGAAAGCGCTTACATTAAGCGAAGTACAAGAATTGTATAATTTATAACAAATACAAATAATACGGGACTATGAATGTCTGTTTCGGACAAGCTTTTTTAGTTCCGTATTTTTTGTTAATTTTGTACGATATGAAAACAAAAGTTATCATATTATTTTATTGGATTACCGCTCTGATCTTATGCTCCTGTTCATCTCATTCACCTGTGCGTTTGGTGTCGGAGCAACCGGTCTATCCGGTATTGACGATGAAAGCGCACAATCCGGTATTAAAGTTGCAACTTATTAATTCCGGGACGGAAGCCTATACCTTGTCGAAGGTGTGTTGTTCATTAGAGGGCACTTCGCAACTTGATCAAATCGATTCAATAGCTTTATTTTTTGCCGGAGATAAAACAGTTTTTTCTACCCAAAAACAGTTCGGGACGGCAATGCCCGCCGCAAAAAACATTGTTTTTACCGGAGATTATCCGGTTGATGCCGATACACTTCTCTTATGGGTTTCCGTGAAATTGAAAAACACTATTGACCTGACCGGACGAGTGCATGTTCGCTGCACGGAAATACAAACCGGCAAGGGTGACGTGGATATTCATAAGACAACGTGTGGCGAGGGATTGCGCATTGGTGTGGCGGTACGTCAACATCGTGACGACAATGTTCATACCTATCGTATTCCCGGTTTAGCCACATCGCGCGAAGGAACGTTGCTTGCCATTTACGACGTTCGTCACGACAAGGGCGGCGATTTGCAGGGCAACATTGACATTGGGTTAAGCCGCAGTGTGGACGGTGGAAATACTTGGGCGCCTATGCAGATCGTTATGGATAGAGGAGCGTGGGGCGGACTGCCCGAAAAGTTCAACGGTATTAGTGATGCTTGTATCCTGGTGGACGAGAATACCGGCACTGTTTTCATTGCCGGACTGTGGATGTATGGCGTGTTGGATAAACATGGAAAATGGATTAAAGGATTAAACGAGTCTTCAAAGGAGTGGAATCATCAATGGCGAGATAAAGGCTCGCAAGCCGGTTTTGGTGTGAAAGAAACCAGCCAGTTTCTACTCACAAAAAGTGTGGATGACGGACAAACATGGTCGGCGTTGGCAAATCTTACTACAATGTGCAAACAGCGGGAGTGGTGGCTTTGGGCGCCTGCACCCGGTAGAGGCATCACAATGGTTGACGGCACTTTGGTAATGCCCACGCAAGGTCGCGATGAAAACGGAAAATCATTTTCGACCGTTACATGGAGTAAAGATGGCGGTGTGACGTGGGTTACCGGCAATCCTGCCGTTGAGGCGCCTACAGGTACTACTGAATGTGCGGTGGTTGAATTGTCTGACGGACTGCTCATGCTGAACATGCGTGATAACCGTAATCGCAAAGATACGACAAATACTAACGGCCGTGCTATTGCTGTGACCGCCGACCTTGGCCACACATGGACGATACATCCCTCGTCGCATCATGCGCTTATCGAGCCTACCTGTATGGCAAGTTTGCACAAGCACACTTACACGGAAAACGGAGAGAAAAAAAGCATCTTGTTATTCGCTAATCCTAATTCGAAAAAATCACGCGATCATATCACCCTGAAGGTTAGCTTTGATGAAGGTGAAACATGGCCGCCGGCTCACTGGATATGCTTAGATGAAGGCCGTAGTAGGGGATACTCCTGCCTCTCTTCGGTAGATGAACAGCACATCGGAATTTTATACGAGAGCAGTCAGGCCGATTTGGTTTTTCAAAAAATACCATTGAAAGATATTTTAAAATAACGAACAATAAAACCAAATACTATGAAAACTTATGTGTGTAAAGTTATTTTGCTGTGTTTTTTAGTAAGTGTAACCGTGTCGGTATATGCGGCTATACAATTGCCCGCAATCATTTCCGACCACATGGTGTTGCAGCAGAACAGTACGGTAAAACTATGGGGATGGAGTGATGAGTCGAAAATTACGGTTAAAGCAGGATGGGAGCCCGGAAAAGAATACCACGCCACAGTGGCCGACGGCAAGTGGCTTGTTTCGGTATATACACCCGGCGCTGGGGGGCCTTACGATATTACTATCGCCTCGACGACGCAGACTATTGTGCTTGCCGATGTCCTTCTCGGCGAAGTGTGGCTGTGCAGCGGACAGTCTAACATGCAAATGTCTTTTCGTGGCTATAACTCGCAACCGGTATATGGCAGTAACGATGTAGTGGCCAACAGTGCGGATAACGATATCCGTTTGTTCACTGTTACACGAAAAACCAGTCCGCAGCCGGTAACTGATTGCGAAGGCGAATGGAAACGCTCGCAGCCCTCTGCCGTCGTTGATTTCAGTGCGGTGGCTTATGTATATGGAAAATATTTGCATGAGGTATTACAAGTCCCGATAGGGCTTATTCATAGCAGTTGGGGCGGCTCTCCGGCAGAAGCATGGATGGATAGTGAAGCGTTGAAGAAATTTCCGGAAATAGACCTGTCCGAGCGGACGCCGGCTAAAACGCCTGCGTACTTATTTAATGCCATGATTTATCCCATCATTGACTTCGGTATTCGCGGCGTTATCTGGTATCAAGGTGAAGAGAATCGCACCAATCCCGCACTTTATCGACGTCTTTTCCCGGCTATGATAGATAACTGGCGTGCATTGTGGCAGCAAGGTGATTTTCCTTTTTATTTCGTGCAAATAGCGCCGTATAAATATAGCGCTACCGTCAATACCGCCTATTTGCGGGAAGCGCAGTTAGACGCCATGCGCACGACGAATAACACAGGCATGGCTGTTACGATGGATATCGGAGAATATGAAACCATACATCCGGGCGAAAAAATCACGGTCGGTAAACGCCTTGCTTATTGGGCGCTGGCAAAAACTTACCAACTTGACGGCATCGCATTCTCCGGGCCTGTATATAAAACAATGGAAGTCGCCGAACATAAAGTTATACTTCATTTTGAATATGCCGACAACGGCTTCACTACGCTGGGGAAACCGTTGGATGGCTTTACCGTGGCGGGCAGTGATAAACGTTTTTATCCGGCTACGGCCATCATCAAAGGAAAAACGGTTGAAGTCACCTGCGACAGTGTGCCGCAGCCTGTGGCCGTACGCTATGGGTGGGAAAATTTCACCGTCGGAACTTTATTTAACAATGCCGGACTGCCCGCCTCTTCATTCCGTACGGATGACTGGAGTGAAGAATAGCGCTAACCATTTCAGAGAAATTCAAAGATTTCATAATTTAAAGATTGTTTATTTGTTTAACTGTTGAATTGTTGAGTTGTTTATTTCATTGTTCATTATTCGTTGTTCATTTTGATAAATGCCCTGCGGGCGATAAAGCGGCCTCACCCCCGGCCCCTCTCCTGAAGGAAAGGGGAGTATTTCTCCCCCTCGCCCTTGGGAGAGGGGGTCGGGGGGTGAGGATGCCGAGAGGACGCATCCCGCCGGGATGCGGTAATCCGCAGGGGCGACATCTCCTACCGAGCGAGGCAAGCCTACGGCTTGCGGAGCCACACATTAAATGGGGAAAGGGGGAACGGATTGACGATTTTTGATTTACGACTTACGATTTTTGATTAACCATTATTCACTAATAACTCTTAGTTCTTAACTTTCAACTAAGCAACGCCTGTTCCAAATCGCGAATGAGGTCGTCGGCGTCTTCCAAGCCCGCGGAGAGGCGGAATATGCCGTCTCCGGCAAACACGTTCCATGAATTTAGTTGTTCGCGGGTCGAGAGGTTGAACGAAGTCTTCAGCAAATCCCGGCTGTTCAGATAGAAAATCAGAGACCGGTGGTGTCCGAGCGACACGGCATAATGGATGATTTGCAGCTTGTCAACAAACCGCCGCGCCTGTTCCTTCCCATTTTCCACCTGAAAGGTGATGATTCCCGAAAAGTTCTTCATCTGCCGTTTGGCCAGTTCATGTTGGGGATGGGAGGGCAGGCCGGGATAAATCACCTGTTTTACTTTGGGATGTTGCTCCAGCCATGCGGCGATTTTCAACGCGTTCTCTTCATGCACGCGCATCCGCAGGGGGAATGTCGCCATGCCCCGAAGTATGAGCCATGCATTGAAGGGGCTAAGCACGCCGCCCAGCCGGATGGCCGTCTTCTTGCGCAACGGAACAAGATATTCCCTGTTCCCCAAAATAACCCCTCCCAGCGCGTCGCCGTGTCCACCCAGATATTTAGTGAGGGAGTGTATGACAAAATCGGCGCCCAGCGCCAGCGGCTTGGTGGCGGCGGGCGTAGCGAAGGTCGAATCGACAGCCAGCAATGCGCCCGCCCTGTGCGCCAGCGAAGCGACAGCCGCAATGTCCGTAAGGCGCAACAGGGGATTGCAGGGCGTTTCGATATAAATCAGCCGCGTATTGGCTTTAATGGCGGCCTCCACCGCGTTCAGGTCGGAGGTGTTCACCTTGCTTATCTCAATTCCCAAGTCGGGGATTTTGTCGTTCGTGATTTCCGAGAGGGCGGCGTATGCCACATCGCTCACCATCGCGTGGTCGCCCGCCCTGAGCAGGTGTATGAGCAGCGCGACGGCCGCGCCCATCCCACTGGCAAAAGCGACGGCCGTCTCGGCCCCTTCGAGCACAGCCAGCTTTTGCTCCAACCGGTGAACCGTAGGATTACCCCAGCGGGTATAAAGCCACGAGTCGTTTTCTTCCATCCCTTCTACCGAAAACCCCGCATCGGCGTCGGCCACAAAAGTAGTGGACATCACGAGATTGGGTGCAGAGGCTTTCGTGACAGGGTCGGGAGACTCACCCGCGTGAACGGCTTTCGTCTGTTCCCCTGCATTGGATAAGAAATCGGTGTCCGGAGAGGTAATCATGCCATATTAATTCCCGGTTACTGCCTTCAGGGCGTTTTCAAGGTCGGCCTTGATGTCGTCGATATGTTCAATCCCGACCGATATGCGTATTAATCCGGGCTCTACTCCGGTTGCTTTTTGTTCTTCGGGCGAGAGTTGCTCGTGCGTCGTAGCCGACGGATGTATAATCAGTGATTTGGCATCTCCTACGTTGGCCAAGTGACTATGCAGTTTCACATTGTCGATTACCTTGTCTGCATTGGAAGGTTCGCCCTTTACTTTGAAGGTCAAGACGGAGCCTGCCCCTTTGGGGAAGTATTTCTGCGCGAGTTCGTAGTACTTGCTGCTCTTTAAACCGGGGTAGTTCACGTATTCGATTTTCGGATGCTGTTCAAGCCACCCGGCCAAAGCCTGTGCGTTTTGCACATGACGTTCCACACGGAGCGACAGCGTTTCAAGCCCCTGTATAAAAAGGAAGGCATTGAAGGGACTGAGCGTGTTTCCCCAGTCGCGAAGCCCTTCCACCCGTGCGCGAATATTGAAGGCGATATTTCCGAACGGACCGTTGGCGCCGAATACGTCCCAGAAGACCAGTCCGTGATAGCTGTCCGAGGGCTCGGTGAAGGCGGGAAACTTCCCATTACCCCAGTTGAACGTTCCACTGTCCACAATCACCCCGCCGATAGAAGTGCCATGCCCGCCAATCCACTTGGTTGCCGATTCCACCACCACCGAGGCGCCGTGCGCTATCGGCCGGAAGAGGAAACCGCCCGCGCCGAATGTGTTGTCAACAATAAGCGGTATGCCGTGTCGTTGGGCTACATCGGCAATAGCGTCGAAATCGGGAATGTTCAGTTCGGGGTTTCCTATTGTTTCAAGGTAAAGCGCTTTTGTATATCCGTCAATCCGGCTTTCAAACGCTTCGGGGTTGTCGTTGGGGGTAAAGCGGACTTCGACGCCCAGCCGCTTGAACTGCGACTTGAACTGGTTGTAGGTTCCACCATACAAATGGGACGTAGTCACAAAGTTGTCGCCTGTTTGCAGGATATTGTTGAGCGCGATGAATTGGGCTGATTGCCCCGAAGAGGTGGCCAGCCCTGTAACGCCGCCTTCCAGCGCAGCCACACGTTTCTCGAAAACGTCTGTCGTAGGGTTTTGCAGGCGGGTATAAATATTCCCGAACTTGCGCAGTCCGAACAAATCGGCGCCGTCTTTGGCGTCTTCAAACACGTAGGACGATGTTTGATAAATGGGCAGCGCCCTTGCATGGGTCGTCTTATCTACTTCCTGTCCTGCGTGTACCTGTAGGGTTTCAAATCTAAATTCACTCATAATTGTAATTTTTTAAGATGATTATCGCCCGCAAAGTTACCACCTTTTTCAAGACGTGTAAATACCCAATTTATGGTATTTTTGGACTTATTATTTGTGAAACGGCATAAAGCGGGTAAATATTGACGTTTTGGAAAGCGCCGAAGTTTTCTGTTGAACAACGAATGCCGTATTTATAATTCTTTTCGGATAAGAATTGGAACATGCTTTGCATGGAGCCTCTCGTCCCTGATTTTACTTCGATTGGGACAATCTCACTATTGCATTGTATCACATAATCAACTTCCGCTGAACTGCCCGGTTTTTCGCGGTGCCAATAGTAAAGTTGTATGGGGTAGTTGCTTGGTGCGGATTTCAACAATTCCAACCCCACAAATAATTCCGCCAAAGCGCCTTTGTTTATTTGTTCCAAACTCTCGGCGGCAAACAGTTGTCCTAAATCCAAACGTAAAAAGCGCTGGTATATGCCGGTGTCGAAAATCAGGAATTTTCTATATTTTGTATTCATTTCAGCAGCCAACGGCAGGCCGTTTGCCGATGTGTGTGTTATAGGGTAAATAATGCCTGCAAGTTCCAATAGGTCCAGGCTTTCTTTTACCTGTAAATGACTTAAATCTTGCGAGGCTTTGGAATAGGTGAATTTGCCGCCTGTTTGATAAATGACCGCTGCAAACACTTCCCGTAAACGCGAGGCCGGCATGCGTTCCTTATATTTTGAAAAGTCAGCATACAGCGAAAGCATCAAATCATCCAGCACCTGTTGACATTCGAGTAATGACCCGCCATGTGCGTATGTGGCTACTACCTCAGGCATTCCGCCGATAAGTATAAAACGCATTAATTGTTGCAGGCACCTGTTGTGTACCACATCAGAAAAAGGTTTTTCGGGAGAGGCTTTCTTTAAGGCATCGGCAAGCATGTCAAAGTTTGTTGCACGTAAATACTCATCGAATGAAAAAGGGTAGAGGAATAAGGAGCGAATGCGCCCTACCCCAAACGAAGGAAGTTCCTGAAGTGCAAATTCTAATAACGAACCCGCAGCAATCACGTGTAATCCGGGATATTGTTCGTAAAAATAACGCAACGAGGAAATAGCAGGAATACAGCATTGGATTTCATCTAAAAATAACAGCGTACGGCCGGGAATAATCGGTGTTTTGTAAATCAATGAAAGTTCATCGCATATCTGTTTAGGGTCGAATCCCCTTTCAAATACGGCATTCACGCCATATAATAAATCATCTTTTTCAAAGTTGACTTCTACAAAATAGTCGAACTGCTTGCCTAATTCCTTTACTGTCGAGGATTTCCCCACTTGCCGCGCACCTCGCAGTAATAATGGCTTTCGGTTTGCCGCGTTTTTCCACTTCAATAAATCGCTGTCAATAGTCCGCTTTAAGTATTCTCTTTGCATAAGACGACCGAATTAAGTTACTTTTTTGTCTTGCAAAGATAGTGTTCTTTTAGAAAATGACGGCAATAAGTATAAACTTTTGTCGTTTTTTATACCCAATTATTTCATTTATTGCCCCGAGAACGAATAAGGTGCATCTTCCGCCTGTATGCCGCGTTGGGTATTAGGGGTGTGCGACATTGTCGCCTTTATGGCGGCGCCGTTTAACAGCTCGTCGTGTGTCAGGTAATTGCGCGTAACAGGTTGGCCATTGACCGATAAAGCGTGGATATATTTATTTTCCGCGCTGTTCCCGGACGCATTGATGGTTACTGTTTTTCCATTTTCCAGATGAAGCCGCGCCTCTTTGAATAACGGTGCGCCCAATACATACTGGTCTGTCCCCGGGCACACAGGGTAGAAGCCGAGCGCCGAAAACACATACCATGCCGAGGTTTGTCCGTTGTCTTCGTCGCCGCAGTAGCCGTCGGCATAAGGGGTGTACATGCGGTCCATCACCTCACGCGCCCAATACTGGGCTTTCCATGGTTCGCCGGCATAATTGTAGAGGTAAATCATGTGCTGGATGGGCTGGTTGCCGTGGGCGTAGTTTCCCATGTTCATCACGGTCATTTCGCGGATTTCGTGAATGACGCCGCGGTAGTAGCTGTCATCAAAAATGGGCGGAACGACAAACACGCTGTCGAGCATGGCCACGAATACGTCTTTTCCTCCCATGAGGTCAATCAGCCCTTGCGGGTCGTGGAATACCGACCATGTGTAGTGCCAGCTGTTGCCTTCCGTGAAGGCGTCGCCCCATTTGAACGGCGAGAAAGGCGTTTGAAACGACCCGTCGGCATTACGCCCGCGCATCAGGTTGGTCGAGGGGTCGAATACGTGGCGGTAGTTCAGAGCGCGGCCGGCGAAGCGGTCTATTTCTTCCTGCGGGCGTTGCAGGGCAACGGCTAATTGATGGATACACCAGTCGTCGTAGGCATATTCAAGGGTGCGGGCGGCGCTCTCGTTAATTTTAACGTCGTAAGGCACGTAGCCCAATGTGTTGTAGTATTCATGTCCGCGCCGTCCGGTCGATGATACGGTAGGATGTACATGCTCCGTACCGTGTAGCAGTCCTTTGTACAAGGTCTCCACATCGTCCACCCGCACGCCTTTCAGGTAGGCGTCTGCCAGCACCGAAGCAGAGTTGTTGCCGATCATACATCCGCGGTGTCCGGGGCTGGCCCATTCGGGAAAGAATCCACTCTCTTTGTAGGTATTAATAAGCCCCTCCTGTATTTCTTTGTTGATAGACGGATATAAGAGGTTCAACAAGGGAAAAAGGCAACGGAACGTGTCCCAGAATCCTGTGTCGGTGTACAGGGGGCCGGGTAGTACTTCGCCGTTGTATGGACTGTAATGCACCATTTGACCGTCGGCGGTTATTTCATGTAGTTTGCGCGGAAACAGGGTGGCGCGGTACAGACAAGAATAGAAAGTACGGTATTGGTCAAGTGTTCCGCCTTCTACCTCTATTTTTCCGAGCACTTCATTCCATGCCTGCTTGCCTTTTTCAACAAGGGCGTCAAAGGTGTCGTCGCCTAATTCTTTCAGGTTTTGTTCGGCCTGCTCCAAGCTGATGAACGACGAGGCCACACGCGCCTGCACCTGCTCGCCTTTGCGGGTGGCGAAGCCTATGACCGCACCGGTGTGATTGGCTTGCTGTTCGAGTTTGCCGGCCTGCAACGCGGCGTCGGCAAAAGTAGCGGTATAGGTAAACGATTTATCGAACTGCACGACAAAATAATTTTTGAAATTGTCGGGCACGCCGCCGCTGTTGCGGGTCGTGTAGCCTACGATCGTGTTTCGTTCAGGAATAATTTTAATGGTTGAACCTTTGTCGAATGCGTCGATCACCACAAAAGAGCGGTCGTTTTCGGGGAAGGTGAAGCGGAACATGGCGGCGCGCTCGGTGGGCGTGATTTCGGTCACCACGTCGTGTTCGGCCAAATATACTTTGTAGTAATATGGTTTGGCCGTTTCACCTTTGTGCGAAAACCAGCTGGCGCGTTTGTCCTCATTAAATTCGGGCGCTCCGACCACCGGCATGAGCGAGAATTGTCCGTAATCATTGATCCACGGACTGGGCTGGTGGGTTTGCTTGAAGCCGCGTATTTTTTTCGCCGTGTAACTATATTGCCAGCCGTCGCCCATTTTGCCGGTTTGCGGCGTCCAGAAATTCATACCCCACGGTCGTGCAATGGCCGGGTAGGTGTTGCCGGTTGAAAACTCATGGACGGACAACGTCCCCACCAGCGGGTTAACATATTCTACCGGATTGGACACAGGGATTTTGTCGTTCGGCACACAGGCAATGCACCATAACAGGGCGACAGTAGTTGCAAGTTTTTTCATTGGTATGTTTTATCTAATATTTATTGGCGTAAAATTTCTTCTATCTTTTCTTTACTCAGATTGGTAATGAGTTGAATTTCCACAATAGAAAATCCGTTGCGTTTTGCGTTAAGGATCACATTTTTCAATTCTTCCGCCCTGCCTTTTTCTATCCCTTTTTCCATCCCTTTTTCCATTCCTTTTTCTATCCCTTTTTCCATTCCTTTTTCTATTCCTTTTTTTATCCCTTTTTCCATTCCTTTTTCCATTCCTTTTTCCATTCCTTTTGCTATCCCTTCAGCCATTCCTTTGTCTATAGCATCATGATAATACGTGCGCTCGGTGCGAATCGAGTCCCAATACCGGTCATACATGTTAAGCTGTCCTTCGGAATAGGCGCTACTCTCCAAATATTGCACTGCCTCTTTGGTCACTTCCTCTTCTAACAACTCCGACGGTATCTCTCTCGAATCCTCATGGATTTGGGTAAGAAACGTTAACCATAAATCATACAACTTCTTCTCCGCCCTGTTGCCGGGGCGGAATTTCGGCAATTCGATAAATATAAGTTCCAACCCTTCAATGCGCTTTTCTGTGTTTTCTATGTTGACAATCTTATAGTCGTGATAGAACACCAGCGGATCGTTGTCAAAGATTTCATTAACGAAACTCAGTGCATACACCGGTTGCAGAAGTTTATAATCTTCGCTGCGTTTCAATTGTCTTACGTACGCTTTGGATGCGTTGAACAGTACACGGCTTTTGAAACTTTCTGACCAGTGCATTTGCATTTCCACGACAAATTGCCGGCCTGTGTTATCGGTGCAGTGCACATCTACAATGGAATCTTTCAGCGCGGGGATTTCCGGCGTCAGTTCAGGCTGCTGGTACTTTAGCGTAACAATTTGTTGCGATGCCTCCAAGGGCAACATGTTATTGAGTAAACTTTTACACAAGTGTTCGTGTTCGCCGAAAATGCGTTTGAAAGTTAAATCGTTTTTAGGATCTAAATAACG
>JAIRMK010000058.1 GCA_031258755.1 Prevotellaceae bacterium | reverse complement strand
GATGAGGCCGCGCACCTGCGCCACAGGTACCCGCTGCTGCTGCATCGAATCGCGTTCGCGAATGGTCACGCAGTCGTCGTCTAACGACTGGTGGTCGATGGTTACGCAGAAGGGCGTGCCGATGGCGTCCTGCCGGCGGTAGCGTTTGCCGATGCTGTCTTTTTCGTCGTACTGGCAATGGAGGTCATATTTCAAATCGTCCATTATGGCGCGGGCTTTTTCGGGCAGGCCGTCTTTCTTCACCAGGGGCAGCACTGCCAATTTCACCGGCGCCAGCACTGCTGGAATACGCATCACGACGCGCTCCTCGCCCTGTTCGAGTTTTTCCTCGGCATAGGCGGCAGACAATACGGCCAGCACCGTGCGGTCTAACCCAATGGAGGTTTCTACCACATAGGGCACATAGCTTTCGTTGGTTTCGGGGTCGAAGTATTGTTGCTTGCGTCCCGAAAATTCCTGATGGCGCCCCAAGTCGAAATCGGTGCGGGAGTGGATGCCTTCCAATTCTTTAAATCCGAAGGGAAATTCAAATTCAATGTCGGTGGCCGCATTGGCGTAGTGCGCCAATTTTTCATGGTCGTGAAAACGGTATTTCCCATCGCCTAATCCCAATGATTTATGCCACTGCAAGCGGGTTTCTTTCCAGTATTCAAACCATTTCAATTCTTCGCCCGGACGTACGAAAAACTGCATTTCCATTTGTTCAAATTCGCGCATGCGGAAAATGAACTGGCGCGCTACAATTTCGTTCCGGAAGGCTTTCCCGATTTGCGCAATGCCAAACGGAATTTTCATGCGGCCGGTTTTTTGTACGTTCAGGAAGTTGACAAAAATACCCTGTGCGGTCTCGGGACGCAGGTAAATGACATTGGCTTCTTCGCTCACGCTGCCGATTTGTGTGTTGAACATCAGGTTGAACTGGCGCACATCCGTCCAGTTGCGCGAACCCGACACAGGGCACGCAATTTCGCAATCAATAATCAGCTGTTTCAAGGCCGCGAGGTCATTCCTGTTCAGCGCTTCGTTCAGGCGTGCGGAAACTTCCCCGGCTTTCTGTATGTTACGCTGTACATTCGGGTTGGTCGTCCTGAATTGCGTTTCATCAAAAGCGTCGCCGAATTTTTTACGGCCTTTTTCTATTTCTTTATTGATTTTTTCCTCGATTTTCGCGAGGTATTCTTCTACCAGCACATCGGCGCGGTAGCGTTTTTTCGAGTCTTTGTTGTCAATCAGCGGGTCGTTGAAGGCGCCCACATGGCCGGATGCTTCCCATATCCGCGGGTGCATGAAAATAGCCGAATCGATGCCCACGATATTTTCATGAAGGCGCACCATGGCTTCCCACCAATAGCGCTTGATGTTGTTTTTCAATTCCACGCCCATCTGTCCGTAGTCATACACCGCGCTCAGTCCGTCGTATATTTCGCTCGACGGAAAAATAAAGCCGTATTCCTTGGCGTGGGCAATCAGGTTTTTAAATTGTTCTTCCTGTGTCATAGGTAATGGAGTTAAATCAAATTTGTATAGTCGTCGGGCGCAAGCAGGCCATCTATTTGCGCAGGGTCGGTCATTTTAATTTTCACCATCCAGCCTTCTCCGTAGGGGTCTTTGTTCACTAATTCGGGCGCGTTTTCCAGCGCCGTGTTAAATTCCGATACTTCGCCCGACAGCGGCATGTAGGCGTCGGCCACTGTTTTCACCGCTTCAATGGCGCCAAACATATCGCCCTGTTCCAGGGTTTCGCCTACGGTTTGCACATCAACAAATACGATATCGCCCAACTGGCTTTGTGCATAATCGGTAATGCCGACTACCGCGATATCGCCTTCTACACGTACCCATTCATGGTCTTTTGTGTACTTTAAGTTTACAGGAACATTCATAATTTTTAGATTTTAGATTATTAGATATTAGATTTATTGTGCCAATAATATGTTTATGCTCAAGCCGGCATTGGTGTTTGCCGTTCCGACGGTCGAGACGCGCGGGGTGTTTACCGTCCGGTCGAAGAACAGGCGGAGCATAATATTGCTGCTTACCGTATAATCCGCCGAGCATTTGATGGTAATAGTCTGCTTGCCGTCGGCGAGTTGCGGAAGTCCCGAATTATCCTGCGCAATATTACGCAAAATGTACATGTCGTCGCGTACCGAAAGCGCAGCCTGCATGCGCAACATCGTTTTCGCCTTACTTGAACGGTTAGACATAAAGGTAAACAGCACGGGAAATTCCCTGAATGTGTATCCCAGCCATAGCCGCCATTCATCGGCGCGGTTTTCCGTAATCTGGTTGTTTGCCATGCTCAATCCCACCGACCGTGTTTTATTCCATTCCGCCCCTGTGGATAGCGCATTGAACCATCCGAGTTCCACATAAAACAGGGGAGAAAAGCGTTCGCTGATGCCCACATTCATAATGTCGCGCTGTGCGATAAAATCGCCCAGGGCATTGCGCACATAGCTGAATCCATCTATGTCTTCGTTGTAATTCTGGTTGAGGGTATAGGCGTTCACGGCATACGTGGACTGGTAGCTGTGCATCAGTGTGGCCGAAGTGACGACGTCTTTCAATGCTTTCAGGCGCGACAGTCCGTTGTATGTAATCTGCCAGTTGGGTAAGGGGATGTTGAAGAAATTACGCAGTGTTACTTTTCCGGCCGATTTTCCGGTATAGGCCGCCAGAAAAGAGGGGATAAGCACTTCGGCCGAAAGGGGACTGTACCCGCTGGGAAATCCTGTTTCGGAATTAGCATCAGGCGCTCCGGTATAAACCGAAGACGACGACGCCCTGCTTCGGGCCAGGCGACCGGCCACGATAGCGCGGTTGTCCAGAAAAGTCTGGAACGCTTTGGAATAATAATCATTCTCCGCTTTCGGATTTTCAAAAGCGGTGGCAATACTCAGCACCGAGATATTAAAATTACCTGTTATCTGGCGCTGTGCGCTCGGTTCAGACACGTTATAGCTTAATTTGTTTTCGCTGTAACTGCGACGCGCCCTGAGTTCTATTTTAAAATCACGGAAAGGTTCCAGTATGGCGCGAAAATCCCAGGTATTGGTGTGTGCCATACTGTATGGAGAAACCATAGCCGTGTCCAGCGAGAGCCAGTTCATCCGCCGCGCCTTTTCCACAAATCCTTCATCCTGTTCGCCAAAGACGAAGCCCCAACCGGGCGCCCACCCATTCTCATGATTCATACCCATAATTTGCGAGCCGGGCATAAAGCCGGGCAAGGTGGTGGCATCCGTGCTGGTATAATTAATCGACAGGGTGCGCAGCAGCATGGCGGCACGCACCAGCGCCTTGCCGGCATATTCCGCCGGGTTTTGTTTTTTCGGCACACGCCCTGTCACTTTAACACGGACGCCCCGCGCCGCCTGTCCTAATGTGACGCTTACGGTATTTTCATCCACTATTTCCGCCGTGCCTTTTATTTCTTTTCCTTCCGCATCCACAATCGTTGTTTTCACGCGCTCCGTATTCAATTTATGGCGAATTGCCCGCTTGGCGTTGGCGGCGAAATTTAACGGCCTGCTTTCATAAACCGCATCTACCATCACAGGAAGCCGCCGGATACGTCCCGAAAAATCATCATTAACCCGGCGCAGGAAAGGAACTTTATTGTACAATGTTTCAAATGAAAAATCGAGGGAAGCCGTAATGTTCCGGGAGTTTGAAATGGTGTTTCCCGGATTATACGTTGCATCTTTCAATATCGGCGCGGCCTGCCAGTCGTAAGTGCCGCCATAGCGAAACCGGCTGCTCGTCCATTCCAGAAGCGGAATTTTATTGATGGGTACGGTCCATGTCAGGTCATAACGGTGGTAATATTGCACATTCCGTCCAAACCGCCAGAAGTTAGCCCAGGTGGAGTCGTGCCAATGGCGGTAGCCTTCGGGGTCGAGCCTTTTGTTGATGATGCCTTCCGGCTCATCAATCCGCGCCCGGTTGTTGGCATTAAACTCCAGCCTCAGAGAGCGTGTAATATCCCATAGCATGTTATAATTCCTGTCCCATGTGAAATCTTTTGCGGCTGTGGGCGCAATCTGCACTTCGGGCGCCACCACACTGCGGAACTGTATTTCGTTGTATGTCCTGTTGATGTCGGTTGTAACACTGAACTGGTTGGGATAAGGGTTCAGGTTAAAATCGCCAATCAGGCGCAGGTACTTCGATTTTAACCAGCCGGCATTTTTGAATACGTCGATATAAAAAGGCTGCACGTTATAGGCATAGGCCATATTAAAATGGTAGTTTATGTCTTCCTGATGGTCAATTTTTGCATTGCGTGCAAACAGGCGGCTATACGAAAAACCAAGGGAAAGATTGGATGGATGAAAAATTCTTTGCTCCATGTTATTAGCTGCCACCCGCACATTGGTGAAGTTAAACGAGAGGCGCTGCTTGTAATCCAACACCATGCGGTATAAAGAATCGCGCTCACGGGAAGTCAAATCACGCATGGCGTCTTTAAGCAAAATATCCTGGTCGAAAGGGTTATATTTCGGGGTGGTGTAGTTTTCCATGAAGCCGAAGAAAAAAGGCAGCCGCACGCCCAAGCTACGCGGGAACAGCATGCCCAATTCCAAATTGGCCGCAACGTCATACTGATATATATACACCTGCGAGCGCTCGTTAATTTTCGATTCCAGACTTCCGAAGTTCGGCGTCATCATATTTCCGGCTACGGTAATATTGCCAAAATCGGCCAGCTTCGCGGTCATGCGGGCATTGGCGGCAAAGCCGCTGCTCTCGTCAAGGTTGGTAAGCCGCAGTTCATTCACCCACACGATGGCCGATTTGGACAATCCGTCGTCATCAGGATTGGCGCGTTTGGCGGGATTACGGATACCAATCATTAACGTACGCACGTTGCCGAGATTTGGATTACCGACTACCCGCACTATATTTTTCCCATCCGGTTTTTCAAATACCGAAGCCAGAGAGCCGCCCTCCGCCTTCATTAGCGCATTGCGTTCCAGTTTTGCATTGGTAAAGACGTCCATCTCAATGTCGAGCATGTTTTCGGGGCGCCACACTTTTTCACGTTCATTATCGCTATACACGCCGTGTGGTGTGAGCGACAACGGTATTTCATACTCATAATAGTTATACCGGTAATCCGTACCGATACGGACAAACACCGAAAGGTCATTATTTTTCAAAGGGTAGCCATCGATGGCTTCGGCGTGCACATCCATTTTAAGCCGGCGGTACTGGCGGAAATCAAAGTTTGTGTTTTTGTACGCCGCACGTCCGTCGCCGTCGGCCAGGTCAACAATCTTCAACATCATTGCCTGTTCATTCAACTGCCGCACCTGATACTGTCCCGGGTCAATCTGCCGCGAAGTGCCGGGCGGCAACACGTAGTTCACCGGGCTACGCAGTGAATTTTCCTCAATATTCAACGATGTAATATCAAAGGAGGCATTGGTCATTTCAGGTTGGGCGGTGCCTTCCTGCCCTTGCAGCAGCGATTGCGTATATCGACGCCAGTCGCCCCGCACTAATTGCAGGGTGGCGAAGCGCAGAACGGTGGTGTCGGTAAATTCACGCATAAACATCCTGACAAAGCGGATGGATTTGAAATCCTGGATAGCGCCGAATGTGCGCCCTTCACTGATTGGAATTTTAAATTGATACCAACGAATTTTGGAAGAGCCGTTATTTTTAAAATTAACCGACACTTCCCGCATATCCGTAATGTAGTTCTCTCCTACCCGCATCGCGGCAGGCGTAAGGTTTACCTCATACTGGAAATAATTTTCCGACTCGTTCATCGTGTAGTCCCGGTTTATATCTTCCATATCGGGGATGGTGGTGCCCATGGTATTGTCGCCCCCGGTTTGTTCTGTGGGGCGTGAATTGCCGTCGGGGTTATTGTAATATTTATACCGGTCGAGAATGGTCGCCTCCGTTCTGTCATAGTCGGCGTCGAGATAATATTTGTAATCGTCGCCGGCCGGGTCGTCTTTTATGCGGTTATACGCATCGGCAATCACCTTTCCGGTGATTTGATTGAGGTAGTCCTTTATTTTATAATGTTCCGCCTCATGCTGGTTATCGAGGCCGTCATAGCCCACATCCTGGTATAAACGCGCAGCATAATTGTTATCGAAGGTCTGCGTCAATGCCTGCGTTTTCGGCACACGTCCCCACACGTTGGTTGTATAACGGTCTGTATCTTCAAATGGCGGCAAGCCGTTTTCAAACGATTTCAAGCCGTCCTTCAAAATATCTTCCGACAAATTACCCAGGTTAAAATATAACTTTCCGCCTTTCGCATTGGAATTATATACAAACGGGTCCATCACCCAAAATTCAATATAGTCGTAATTCGCCGTTTCAAAATCGGTAACCGGCAATGCACGCATGATGCCGCCCCAACGCGTTTCGGGACTGCTAAGTTTTCCGTCCGGAGTTAATGCGTCGGTATAGTTATAAGGGCCTCTTTCATCAGGATAATAAGTCACATTCATCACCGGAATATTGGTCGGCGCCCCCACTATCTGTTCCTGTTCGGGAAACACCTCAACGATTGGAATCTCGCGCACGAAGTGGTTTTCCTGATATCTTGCCGGATTATTTTTTATGTAGCCCGGCGTGTAAGCCGAGTTGCGCAAAAATTCGGGATAAATCGTAAACCAGGAGAAACGCGCACGGTCGTAGCCATACGACAGGGTATCCAAGTTGTTCCAATTGGGAAATAATCTCTCCTGTCCCTGGGGCGTACTTGCAAGCACCCACGAATTGATATTCCGCAAATCCAAATAGGACTCGCTGTTTTCGAAATCGTCGATAAATACCGTTCCGCCCGAAGCGCCGATAGCGCTCGAATGTCCCGGAAGGAATTGTGCAAATTCGGCGTCCACGGAAATCGACGACTTTTCTTTGGTCTGCAAAATGGGCAACGCATCCACCAACCTTGTCAAAAGCGGCACTTCGGTGGTGAATGCCGTGTTAATTCCCCATATCGTATTTGACACAGGCTCGTCGCCCCAATTTACTTTTTGTGTAAGCGACCGCTCGCTAAGGTTCAATATGGTAGCGCCCACATAGAAGTTATCGCTGAATTTATATTTCAGGTGGGCGCCTATTAATGTTTTCGTTTGCAAATTGAACAATTCACGGTTTTCCAATGTGACCTTAATCGGCGTGCCCGACTCCAAATACGCCTGGTTGAGAATACGCACCGTGCCCAACATGTAATTGACTTCATAGTCGATATTTTCCTGCAATTGAATACCGCCGGCCGTCACCACCACCGAGCCCTGCGGAATGTTCGTGGCATTCAACCGGATTTCCGAGCCGCCTTCCGACAGGTAACTTCCCACTAATTTGAACCGGTTTTTATCAGCCATGCTCTGCGCTTTCACCAGCGACGAGTCATACAATTCTTTAAATACATACTTCGCCGCTATAGTGGGGTTGCCAATTTGTCGCTCCAAATAACCGCCAAACGGCTCCAGCACCGGAAAGATAATCTTTCCCCTGTCGGACAATACCGTAATTCCTTCCACAAAGTCGAACTGCCCATCGGGAAACGCGTCCTGTTGCGAATTTAAATTATCCAAATTCAACACGCGCAGCAAAGGTTTCTGCGCCACCGCACCTTCCGATAAATAAGGCACAGTCGTGCCCACTTCGCTGTTCTCATACATGATGTCCATCTGAAAATCTTTCGCACTGATGCTGTAATCATTGAGCGAATACACATTTTTCATCATCAGCTGCCATGTCGGCAATTTCGGCGTGAGCGACGTTCCTTTCAGCAATTTCATCACTAATGTGTTCGGCGCAATAATACCTTCCGTCGAAAATTCGCCCACCTTATAAGTTACGCCGGCAGCCTCGTATTCAAACGCCACCGCCAGCACCTCGTCATTGTTCAACGATTGGTTAAGCGAAATATAACCCAACTGGGTGTTTACCCTGTACTCCGTTTCATTCAGCCGGCGGGCGTTGTCTAATTTTTCAAAATCCTCGCCGTTCCGCAGTCCCCGTCCACTTAAATAATTTGTAATATTCCCCGCCTCCCGCAATTGGCTCACATCAATTTGCTGCAACAAATCATTACTTAAAGAATCACT
Source organism: Prevotellaceae bacterium (assembly GCA_031258755.1). Lineage (GTDB taxonomy): Bacteria > Bacteroidota > Bacteroidia > Bacteroidales > UBA932 > JAIRLC01. The sequence goes on along the minus strand of JAIRMK010000058.1, from coordinate 4,228 downwards.
GGGAAAGCGGCTCGGTTTCTTTGCGAACAAAGAATTATAAATCCTGTCGCCTTCCGCCAAATCCATAAAGGCTACGATATTCCGGGAGCCTTCGAAACGCGCGCTTTTATTGGTAATCCACACCTCCACCCGCTTAATATTGATGCCCGACAGGATAAGCGGCAAGTTGCTCAGGTGGCGGTCATAATTATCGTGAAAATATTGCGCAAGGAAAAAATGGCGGTTGGCGTCATATTGATCGGCTTCAATTTCGAATATACTCGTTTGCCCGCCGCCGCGCAGCTCCACGGATTTTGATTCGGCGTCCTGCCGGGAAAAAATGCCTGTTACAAAAAGTTTCCCAAACTTTAAACCGGCCTTAATACCAAACAGGCTCTGACTGCCTGTAATCAACGTGCCATCGAGCGGAAGCGATACGTTCCCCGCTTCTATCTTTTGAAGAATATCATCTTCATCGCCGGTATATTCAAGTTTCAGGTTGGTTTCAAAATCGAACGTGGCTTCCGTGTTGTAATTAAAATTCAATTTCAGGCGGTCGCCGATAGCGCCGTCGATGTTAAACTGCATCTTCGTGTTGAAATCAAAATTCGTGGTTCCACGATACCGCTCGGGAATTACCGGATTATCGGTGTACGTGTGATTGATAGCAAAAGTCAAATCGACATTCCCCTGCGGGTTAATCGTAATTTCATTACTTCCGAAAACTTTTCTGAACACATTACTTCTTATGTTAAAGGTGGTGGGCAACTGCCCGCCCGATAATCCTCCGGCCGCCTGTGCGTTATTCTGGTCAATCCAGCCGCGCCGCAGCAAATTCAGAAATTGTTCGCGCCGGTATTCTTCCGCCGAAATCACTTTATAAGGCATGATCTTGCGCGTATCAAAACTGTAATAGTAAAGGTAATTGTTCGCTATCGGATCATATACTATAACCGGTTTATCCGAAAGAGACGCCGGCGACAACTCCGCTTCCAAAGCAGGCTCTTGCGCTCTCCCTGTTAATGCTAATCCGCAAAGAAAAACCAGAATAATATGTAAGGATAAACGATGCACTACAATTGTTTCAATGCTGCTTTAATGAGATCTTCCAAGGCGATTTGTTGCTTTTCACGCAACAAAACGGTTAATGCTTTATCGGCAGGCGCTTTTGCAAATCCCAGCATCACCAGCGCCGACAAGGCTTCTTCATGCAGCCCGGCTACGGACGCGCCGCCCGGAATAGCGGTTACATCAACCGTCTTTATTATTTTATCTTTCAGCTCCACTACTAACCGCTGCGCGGTTTTCATGCCTATTCCTTTTATGCTTTGCAATTTCCGTATATCGTCCTGCATAATCGCCGTACGCACTTCGCTTGAGGCTAAGGAGGAAAGAATCATGCGTGCCGTGTTAGGCCCGATACCCGACACGCTTATCAACAGGCGGAATATTTCCCGTTCTTCTTTTTCAAAAAAACCAAACAGCAACTCCGCATCTTCGCGTACAATATGGTGTACCCACAGTTGTACCTCTTTCAAATTTCCCACACTGCTGTATGTTTGTAACGATATATTGACCGCATATCCCACGCCGCCGGTTTCTATCACCGCGTATGTCGGCGTAAGTTCCACGACAACACCTTTTATATATTCATACATATAAATTTATAATTATCCCTAATGTACAAAGGTACTTACTTTTTTGATTTTTTGAAAATTTTTAACTAAGTTTGCCTCTATGTTTACAATCCAGACTATACGAAAAGATTTTCCCGCCTTAGCGCAAAAAGTATATGGAAAGCCGCTCATTTATTTTGATAATGCAGCCACCACGCAAAAGCCCACTCCTGTGACGGCTGTCGTAAATGAGATGCATAATCTTACAAACGGCAATATCCATCGGGCTTTTCACTATCTCGGAAATATTTGTACCGAACGTTATGAAGAAGCCCGCGAAACGGTGCGGGCTTTTCTTAATGCGCCTTCAACGGAAGAGATTGTTTTCACAGCGGGAACCACCGCCGCCATTAATACGGTCGCGTTTTCTTTCGGCGAACGCTTTGTGCGCACCAATGACGAAATTGTGCTCACCGAAGCCGAACACCATTCCAACATTGTGCCGTGGCAACTATTGTGCGAACGCAAAGGCGCCGTACTAAAAGTATTGCCGATAAACGACGACGGCAGTTTGCCGGTCGAGAAACTACACCAATTCCTGTCAAAAAAAACCAAGTTGCTTTGCATCACACAAGCCTCTAATGTGCTTGGCGTCATAAACCCCGTCAAGGATATTGTGGCTACCGCTCATGCACATGGCGTGCCTGTGCTCGTGGATGGCGCACAGGGAGCCGCACACGGCGGAATAGACGTGCAGGACACCAATTGTGATTTTTATGTTTTTTCCGGACATAAACTCTATGCCCCCACAGGCACCGGCGTGCTGTATGGCAAGCAAAAACTGCTGAATGAAATGCCGCCCTACCAGAGCGGCGGCGAAATGATCGCTTCCGTGACATTTGAACAAACCACCTACGCCGGACTTCCTTTGAAATTCGAGGCGGGAACGCCTAATTTTACCGGCGTTTGCGGATTAAAGAAAGCAATCGACTACGTGCAGGAACTCGGTTGGACACTTGTAAAAAAGCAGGAAGAAAAACTGGTACGCCACGCCATGCAACGTTTACAGGAAATCGACGGACTGCATATTTACGGCACGACCATGCCCAAAACAAGTTTGGTGTCATTTAATATCGACGGCATACACCCGACAGACGCCGCACAACTCTTAGACAAAATGGGCATCGCCGCGCGTTCCGGACACCTCTGCGCCGATCCGCTCATGCACCGTTTTAAAATACAGGGCATGCTCCGTTTTTCTTTCTCTTTCTACAATACTACGGAAGAAATTGATGCGGCAGTGGCCGCCCTTAAAAAAATCAAACAAATGTTACACTGATGCAAATAGCCGACATCGCCCAACAAATTATTGACGAATTTGCTTTGTTCCCCGACTGGATGGACAAATACGAGCACCTTATCGAATTAGGAAAATCGTTGCCGCCCTTCGATGAAAAAAACAAGACCGAGCCACACCTCATTCAGGGTTGCCAGTCGCGCGTGTGGCTCGATGCCACTTATGAAGACGGAAAAATAATGTTTACCGCCGACAGCGACGCCATTATCACCAAAGGCATCGTGTCGCTGCTGATCCGTGTGTTTTCAGGCCAACCGCCACAAGCCATTATGGATGCCAACCTCGATTTTATTGAACAAACGGGGTTGAAGGAAAACCTTTCGCCCACGCGCTCCAACGGATTGCTGGCTATGGTGAAACAGATGAAAATGTATGCGCTGGTTTTCCTGAACAAACAACCATAACCGGCCGGCGCCGCAAAGATGTACGAATGAATGTTTTTCTTTTATTGGGAAGTAACATGGGCAACCGGATGGCCATGTTGCATGACGCCCGCGCTTTGTTGTGTGCGCAGGTCGGCGTCGTTGTGGGGCAGTCGGGCTATTACGAGAGCGAGCCCTGGGGTTTTGAGTCCGCCACGTGGTTTATCAACCAGGCGCTGCGCATAGACACGGCCCTCACGCCCGAACAACTTTTACACACTATTCAACATATCGAGCAGCAACTTGGCCGGATACGCACCGCGCCTTCCGGCGTTTACACCTCGCGCCCTATCGACATCGACATTCTTTTTTACGACAATAACGTCATCCATACGCCGGCGCTCACCATTCCCCATCCTTTGCTGCACCAGCGCCGGTTTGCCCTGCTGCCGCTCTGCGACGTCGCCCCCGATTACATCCATCCGTTATTGCACAAAACCACCACCGCCCTCCTGCAGCAGTGCCCCGACCAGGGCATGGTGCGGAAATTACAATAAGAATTATAACAAAAAATAAATTTTATAACATATTTTAACATCTTTATGTTTGGATTTCTAAAAATTGTGCTTATATTTGTCCCGTGAGATGTTTTTCAGTTCTTTATTATTGCTTGTTGGCGTTAGCTTTTAGTACCTGTGAAGAAACTTACGAAATTTCTTATGATGCTTGGAAGAATAAAGTTGGCGCCCACATTTTCCTTTTTAAATTCAATTTATTTATTGTAAGAAAGAAAAGGGCTCACTCGCAAAACCCTGTGTTTAGGCATAAATTTTAGCTAATCTAAAGAGGAAGAATTTCATAACTACTACGCCTCTGAGTGAAGCTCTGAACGCTTTTATTTTGGCATTGAAAGA
>JAIRMK010000005.1 GCA_031258755.1 Prevotellaceae bacterium | reverse complement strand
ATACCTGCGCTTAAAAATGCAGTATTGAAAAAATATTTGTAAAGTATAAGAAACGGACGAAAGGTAGATTCAACATCTGAATGTAACTTGGTCATGTAAATGCAGGAAGAAAGCTTCTTTATGTGAATAAAAATAAATTTTTTCATACTCATAATCACCCACTTAATAATTTTTAAACTAAAAAATTAGTTTGAACTAAAATTTTAGTTTATCTTTGTGGAAAATTTAATCGTCATGAAAAAGAACATCGAACTGACCAAAGCCGAAAGCGAAGTGATGCACATCCTCTGGAACAAAGGCGAGGCGCTGGTGCAAGACCTCGTTGCCGAGATGCCGAGCCCCAAACCGGCATACAATACGGTGTCCACCATTGTACGTATCTTAGAGCAGAAAGGCGTTGTCGGGCACAAGGCGCACGGCCGCTTCCACCGCTATTATCCCCTGATAGAAAAAGAGAAATATACGCGCAGTTACATGAAAGAAGTGATGCATAATTTCTTCGGGAACTCCGTGCCGGAAATGGTTTCCTTCTTTACCCAACAGGAAAACCTTTCGGTGAAAGAGCTGGAAACCATAAAGCAGTTAGTCGAAAAAGAGCTGCACGAAAAGAAAACAACCAACCTGCGAAAAAGGAGGAAATAAATATGATTTTTCTGACCTGTATTTTGAAATCGAGCGTGTGTGCAGCCCTTCTGTGGATTGCTTATTATGCGCTGTTTCGCAAAGAAACGCATTTCGCGTTCAACCGGTTTTATTTGCTGTCGGTTATTCCGCTCAGCAGCATTATTCCGCTGCTGCGGTTACCCCTGCTGCCTCCGGCAGAGCATGCGCCGCTTGTAACGATAGAGGGCTTTTCCGCCGAGCCGCTGGCCGAAACGGCAACACAAGCGTTTCCGACAATAACGCTATTGCTGGTTATTTACTTTTTGGGCGCCGGATTTGTGGCCTTCCGTTTCTGCAAACAACTATACCACATGCGTCGCATTATTGCGGCAAGCCGTTTTTCGGATACTAAAAATTATTCGGCATTTACTTTTTTCCGGAAAATCTGCATCAACAGCAGCACATTACCCGCCGGCGACTATGAGAAAATTCTGTGGCATGAGCAGGTGCACGCCCACCAGTTGCACAGCGTGGATTTGGTCGTTGCACAATTGTTTGTGATGCTTCAGTGGTTTAATCCGTTTGCCTGGCAGTTAAAAAAATCCATCGTAGCCACGCACGAATACCTTGCGGACGCGCAGGTGTTGGCGCATGGCGTCGATGTCAACATATACCAACAACTTTTATTTCGCCAAACCACAGGCGTATATCCGGAATACGCCAATGGTTTCAGTTATTCACTTACTAAAAAACGATTAATTATGATGACTAAAAACAACACAGGCAAATTTTTTGCCTTGAAATTATGTTTCATGCTACCCGCCATTGCCTTGCCGGTAGCCTTGTTCGGACTCTCTACGGCGGAAACCGTTTCGCCGGTAACACCCACTGCCGCAAGTGTGGAAACGCACACACAAGCGGTAGATAATGTATCTAAAGAACCATCCGTGAAATTCAGCGTTTACACGCAAGACACGAAAAAAGACACGGCAAAAACAAAGAAGACAGATCTCACTGATAAAAATGTGAAAAAAAGCAAAAAGGAAGAAGTTTTTTTACTCGGCGCAGTAGATGTGAACCCCGAATTTCCCGGCGGACAAGGCGAGATGATGAAATTTATTTTCGATAACCTGAAATATCCCAAAGAAGCAGCCGAAAAGAAGATACAGGGACGGGTAACCGTAGAATTTCTTGTTAGAACTGGTGGGAATGTCGATAATGTAAAGGTATTGAAAAGCGTCGATCCATTGCTGGATGCAGAGGCAGTACGTGTGGTAAAGGCCATGCCGGCGTGGACGCCCGGTAAGCATAAGGGGAAAACAGTGACTGTCCGGTTCATTTTGCCAATAGTTTTCCAAATGTCGAAAGACAAAGAAGCGGAAACGAAATAGATATTTCTCTTTTCAACTTATCCTTAATTACAATACAAAATTAGCATTTCAACTAATGTCCCAGGTGTATGCGACGGTTTGACGGCCCGAATAAGGGCTTTGCATAGCAAGACCAAGGCTGGCAAAATGTGCCAAAGCAGAGATTGTCGGAGAAGGACACCCTCTGTGTAACGCTGTGACATCTCTGTGTAATAAAAATTTCACACAGAGCGCACAGAGGACACACAGCGTGCCACAGAGAAGATTTGATGCAATCATGGAAGTAATGTCATTTTCCCAACTATCCCGATTTTGGCTATTAACCTTTATTTTCGGGGTAATGCATAAAGACACAAAAACCACAACTAATTCAAAATAAATTCGTTGTAATTATTTTTTTATTTACTGAATATCCCTCGTCAGGAGCGTATCGTCCGGCAGAAAATCAAGTGCTACGCTGCCTGCTGTTTAGTCGTTCAGCGAGAAGCGGCGGAAAGCGGTTACTTTGGCTTCCGGGTCGGCGGCTTTGAGATAGGCGGCTACGCTGATTTTCCCGTCTTTCACGAACGTTTGGTCTTCCAGCGTGCTTTCCTTGAAGAATTTTTGCAATTTACCTTGCGCAATCTGCTCGATCATATTTGCAGGCTTACCGGCCATTTTTGGGTCTTGGTTGATTTGTTCGCGGTAAATTTCCAGCTCTTTTTCAATAACCGTAACCGGGCAGTCGGCTTTGCTAATCGATACCGGCGCCATGGCGGTAATTTGCATGGCAATATCTTTACCCGCCCCGTCGCTTACTTTCTTGTTAAATCCCACAATGGTTGCAACCTTGCCGTTGGTGTGAATGTAGGCCGCGATATATTCGGCTTCGATATGTTCGTAGTAGGGGACGTCGTGTTTTTCCCCACTTTTGCCGGTTTGCTGGGTTACCAGTTCCTGTATGGTAGTTTCGCCGACGCGGGCGTCCAGCAACGCTTTGAGATTAGCCGGATATTCGGCCAGAGCGGTGTCGGCAATGCTGTTGGCCAGCGCCCGGAACTCGGCGTTTTGCGACACGAAGTCGGTTTCGCAACCGAGACATACGAGGATGGCCTGTTTATAATCGGGTGAAATTTTAGCAATCACGGCGCCTTCGGTGGTAGCCCTGTCGGCCCGTTTAGCTGCCACTAACTTACCCTTTTCGCGGATAATTTCTTTGGCGCGGTCGAAATCGCCGTTTGCTTCTACCAGGGCATTTTTACAGTCCATCATTCCCGCACCTGTCATTTGACGCAGCTTTGCTACGTCTGCTGCTTTTATTTCCATAATTTTATTCCTTATTTTGTTCAGTTATTTCAGTGGCCGGCGCAGCTTCCACAGCGGGCTCTTCTTTGTCTTTTTCTTTCTTGGCACCGGTACTTTTGCGTGACCGGAGTTTTTTGTTTTCGTTATCGCCATCCTTGTTGTCTTTATCTTTCTGGGCGGAGGCGTTTTTCTCCCTTTCTTGCCGGTGTTCGGCGTTGCCCTCGGCAATGGCGCTACACATGATGTCCATGATAAGGGCGATAGAAGTAGCCGCGTCGTCGTTGGCCGGAATTACAAAGTCAACAGGGGTAGGATCGCAACAGGTATCCACCATGGCAATGACCGGAATACTTAAACGGTTTGCTTCTTTTACGGCGTTGTTTTCTTTTTGTATGTCGATCACGAACAGTGCGGCAGGCGGCCGGGAGAGGTCGGCGATAGAGCCGAGGTTTTTCTCTAACTTGGCGCGCTGGCGGGTCACTTGCAAGCGTTCGCGTTTGGCGAATGTTTCAAATGTTCCGTCGGTCAGCATCTTGTCGATGGTGTTCATTTTTTTCACCGCCTTGCGGATGGTGGGAAAGTTGGTGAGCATACCGCCCGGCCAACGTTCGGTCACGTAAGGCATATTGATCGATTTGGCTTTCTCGGCCACAATGTCTTTGGCTTGTTTTTTGGTAGCCACAAACAGGATTTTACGGCCTGAGCGGGCAAGTTGGCGGACTACATTGGCCGCTTCTTCTATTTTGATTGTGGTTTTGTGCAGGTCGATAATGTGGTTTCCGTTCTTCTCCATGAAAATATACGGAGCCATTTTCGGGCACCACTTGCGTTTTTTGTGTCCGAAGTGTACGCCTGCATCAAGTAATTCTTGGAAATTTGTTCTTGACATGTGTATTAATTTTTTTAGTTTTTAATTTTTGTTCCGGATTTAAAAGAACCCGTGAAACTCTTTTCATCAACCAGGCGGTAGTAGCGTTGCTAATCCGCTTAGTTTTCCGCAGACAGGCAATCTCGAATAATAGCACGAAATTTTAAACCTGTACTGTGCAAAAATCAGCCGTTTAACGTTTGCTGAATTGGAAGCGTTTACGTGCGCCGGGCTGGCCGGGTTTTTTCCGTTCCACCTCGCGGGGGTCACGGGTCAACAGGCCGTTGGCTTTGAGTACCGGGCGGTAGGTGTCCCTGTCGATTTTACACAATGCGCGTGCAATAGCCAAGCGTAGCGCTTCGGCCTGACCTTTGGTGCCGCCGCCATCAAGGTTTACTTTGATGTCGAAGTTAGCGGTCGTACCGGTCAGTTCGAGCGGTTGCCTCACAATGTACTGCATGATGTCCATCGGGAAATACAATTCCAAGGGGCGATCGTTGATCACGATAGC
>JAIRMK010000109.1 GCA_031258755.1 Prevotellaceae bacterium | reverse complement strand
TATTTCTCCGACAGCCGTTGGGCGAAGTAGAGTGGGGAAGGCCTGCCGGCGTAGTCTGTGAGCAGCGCCCGGAACTCTTTTTGGAATGCCGGGTCGTCGAGCGTTGCCCTGTACGATTGTTGCAGGGCCTCCACATTGGCATGCAGAATTTCGGGGATGTAAGCCCCGCCGAACTCCCCATAGTATCCTTCGTCATTTACGTGATAACTCATAACTCATAATTTTTAATTCATAATTCTTACCTTTTAATTAAAAAAGCCTGTTGTGAGTTTACAACAGGCTTCATCTTATCTACTAAGCATGTGGGAACAACTCACTCTTTATTCAAGAAGAAGCGCCACCACCAAGCATTAGTATTATTATATAGCGTCATTTTCGTTTATGATTAAATCATCGACGGCAAAGGTAAAAATAAATTCACAAATTCACAAACAATAAGGAAAATTTTCCTACATTTGTATATTCTATTATTACTAAGGAGATATCAAATATGAAAAAAGGATTAGTTTTATGCATTATGCTGGGCTTGGCCCTGATGCTGCAAGCGCAGGATATTAAGTTGAACGCCCCCGAAAGGAAAGGCGGAAAAACCCTGTTGGAAGCGTTGAGCGAACGCCGCTCCGAACGTGTGTACGTGAAAAAAACAATGCCGGAGCAAACGCTTTCCAATTTACTTTGGGCGGCCAACGGCTTCAACCGCGACGACAAGCGTACGGCGCCCACTGCCATGAACAGGCAGGAAATGGAGCTCTATGTGGTATTTGATGATGGCGCCTATTTCTATGACGCCAGGAAAAACGTACTTCAGCGGGTTGTGGACGGCGACGTGCGGGCCGCCCTGGGACAGCCTAACATCACCAATGAGGCCGCCCTGTCTATCGTTATAGTGGCCGACTTGAATAAATCGTCTATAGAGAATGCGCGTATTTCTTCGGGGTATATTTCGCAAAACATTTATTTGTTTGCCGCGTCGGAAGGACTGGGCACGGTGGCGCGCGGCTCTTTCAAAGGCGATGACCTGGCAAAGGCGTTGCGCTTAGGCGAAAAGCAAACCGTGATACTGGTGCAGCCGGTCGGCTTCTTGAAGTAGGCGGCAAATGAAATAATGAATAATAATATATGCCAACAGTATTAACGCTATTAGGAATGCGCTTTTTTTATTGGGATAATCGCGACTATATGATTGAGCATTGGAAATTATTTTTCAAAACCGCGAAAGCATGACTAAGCAAATAAAAAAACTTTGGTTTGCTGATAATCGACTATTTATCGAAACCGTGGATGGAAAAAAATTGAGCCAACCCATGCTTTTTTTTCCACGCTTGCAGCAAGCAACCGCCGAGCAACGCAACGCATGGGTCGAGTCACATTTTGGACTTCATTGGAAGTGCATAAATGAAGACATCAGTTTCGAGAGTTTTACCTGGCCTGACAATGACCCGCTAACGCTTTACGCAATTAATTCGGGCACGTAAACAATTATAAAAAAGCAAACCGTGATACTGGTGCAACCGGTCGGCTTCTTGAAGTAGCTGACAATTATATAAAACGCAACTGAAAGTTACACAAAATAGGTTTATATTTGACAGCGTATTAGTGCGTTACGAAAGTTATTTGTGTAAATATTTATTGGACTTTATATAAATCAAGTGGTCATATCGTTTTTTTACTTCCGAATGAAGAGCGGTTTTTCCATTAGCGGCATCGGCCAAGCCTCGCTCTATTGACGCTTGTTCTTCTGCCGAGAGCGTGCTCCACCAGTCTTGCCGGTGAGTGCTGCTTTTCTGCAAATTTACAAGACTTTTAATATATCGGGCTTTCAGCCCTCTAATTTATATAAAGTCCAATAAATATTTACACAAATAACTTTCGTAACGCACTAATACGCTGTCAAATATAAACCTATTTTGTGTAACTTTCAGTTGCGTTTTATATAATTGCCCCATTTAACCCAGGACGTTGTCCTGGGCTGGACTATGGAAAGCCTTCGGCTTCTGGCGGAACTGCAAGAGAGAATTTGTGGAAATCTTTGAAACGCTGATGCAGAAATAGCGCGGGGCTCCATCATCACACGCCAATAATATTTTGTGCGGTAGGGGCAGCGGCTTGGAGGCCGAAGGCCTCTCATAACCCAGACCGGGGCGTTGCCCCGGGTAAATAAATGCAAATGCCATTGGCGCCTTGAAAAGGCAGCATATCATATCCACAAATACGCTTCGTTGAACGCAACATCATTTTTATTCAAAAACCGCAGGTATTCTTCTCTGAATGAAACAGCCCTGTGGTGCTCTTTTTGCCGCTCGATATATTTTTCTACCGTGGCCACTTTTGATTGGCTTACCGAATATCCGGCATATCCACTTTGCCATGCAAAATTCCGGTAATGCGCACCTTTTGTTTTTATCCAACGACTGCTATTTTTCTTTATCTCTTCAACAAAATCAGCCAGTGAAATGTTTTTCGATAAGGTTGACAATACATGAATATGATTTCCCATTCCATTGATTTTAACAGGAAACGAAGATAGATGTTTGATAATACCTCCGATGTAGGCATATAGTTCTTTTTCATCTTCAGGGCGAATGAGCTCTTCTTCCTTTTTCACATGAAAAATAATGTGAACATACAGTTTTGATAAAGATTGGGACATGTGTGATGGTTTTTCGTTTTTTTGCAAATATACATGAAAATTTTGAATTTATAGGGGAAAGATACAAAATATCTATCGTCTATTTGTCTATTATCTAAAAATCTGTTATCTATTGTCTGCGTTTAGCAGCGCAATCACTTCCGGCAAGTTGGTGAAATCGGGAATGACCCATTGCACGTGTTGTTTCAGCAGGTCGGGGGCGAGGGTGGTGGCTACGCCTACCACTTTCGCACCGGCGTTTTTGGCTGCCGTAATGCCTGCGAGGGAATCCTCAAAAACAAGGCACTCCTCCGGCGCCGACTGGAGTTGCGAGGCCGCCAGCAAGTAACACATCGGGTCGGGTTTCCCTTTGGTGATGTGGTCGGCGGTAACCATCACCGGGAAATAGCGTTCGAGCGGGAGCTTTTTCATGGCCGCGTTCATTTTCGCAGTGGGCGAACTGGTCACAATCGCCTTCTTATAACGATACTTTTCGAGATAGACGATAAACGCCATAACGCCGGGCACCGGCGGGAATTCCATTTGCAACTCGAAAGCAGCCGTGCGCTCCAAAATCTTGGCTTTCTCCTGCGCCGTGTATTTCCCGAAATACTTATCCATGATTTCCTGCAACGGCACACCTTTTATTAATGATGCGAAATTTGAAATGCCGAAATTATATTCTTCGGCTATCCGGTTAAAGAACACGTCATATTGCGGCTCCGTGTCGGCCACCACGCCGTCGAAATCAAACAGTACGGTTGTAATCATAATGTAAACACTCAAAAATAGTCTGCAAAGATAAGTAAAAACTGCCGGAACAGAAATATTTTAGGTATTCTTCCGTTTCATTTTCCCTATTTTTAGGTATTTTATAAGAGGAAAAGACGCCTTACCTTTGTACCATCTTTTCATGGGATTACTGAGCCATTGTTAAAAATCAGGAAGGGGCCTTGACATAATAATATGTTGCGGCCTTCTTCTTTTTTAAAATAAATCGTATCTTTGTTTCATTCAAACCATAATAATATGCACAAACTTGGAAAATATAAGGAAACCGACAGCATGGGCGACCTGATTACGGAGCACTACAGGATGCTTTTGCTGATTAGCCGCTTTGGTATTGCACTCGGGTTTGGGGACAAGAATATAGGCGAAGTGTGTCGCGAGAGCGGCGTGGATGTGGCCACGTTTCTCGCCATCGTGAATATGCTGTTTGACGAGGACGACGCCCGCAATGACGTGTCGGAAAATATTTCTATCGAGTCGTTACTCTCCTACTTGCACAATACGCATGATTATTTTCTGAACTTCCGGCTTCCGGCTATCAGGGCCAAACTCTATGAGGCAATAGGCGGCGCGCAGGGAAACCTTTCGCATGCCATCATGAATTATTTCGACGAATATGTGTCGGAAGTGCAGAAACACATGATGTATGAAGAAAAAACCGTATTCCCTTACGTGCGCTCATTACTTGGCGGCGAAAAGAAAATCGATTATAACATTGACGTATTTTCGCGGCAACACGACCGGATAGAAGCGCGTCTCACGGAATTTAAACAAATCATCATAAAATATTATCCGGTGAAAAGCACCAATGAACTCAACAATGTCTTGAATGATATTTTCAACTGCGAGCGCGACCTCGCGTTGCATAATGCCATTGAAGACCGCTTGTTCGTGCCTTCAATCATGGCGTTGGAAAAGAAAAAAGATTTACACGCATGAGCGCTCCGGTTAAGATAACATTGGCCGACCCTTCGGTGATTATTCGCAATGGGATGTTGTCGATATTGAGGCGGCAGAACACGTTGCACGTGGAGGTGTTTGAGGTGAACGACGTGGAGCAGCTGAAAAATTCGCTGGGATGGCAGAAGCCCGATGTGTTGATGGTCAATCCCTCATTCCTTGACGGTTTTTCCCTGCAACAAATTAAAAAAGATGCAGGCAACGACCAACTGCGGTGCATTGCGCTGCAAAGCGCATTGACAGATAATAGCACGCTGAAAGCTTATGACGAAGTTATCTCCATATACGACAGCGCAGACCAGATTAGGGAAAAACTCACAAAGATTATTCACGAGCCGGAAGAAGACAGGCGACATGAGTCGTTGAGCGGACGGGAGAAGGAAGTTATTGTGTGCGTGATTAAGGGCATGACGAATAAACAGATTGCCGATGAATTGCGCCTTTCGGCACATACGGTGATTACACACCGCCGGAATATTTCTGCGAAATTGCAAATCCACAGCACCGCCGGCCTTACCATTTACGCCATTGTAAACAAACTGGTGGAACTCGACGAGGTGAAAAACTTCGTGGCGGATACGGAGCAATAAATACGCTACTGTTTTTTGAATTTTTCAATGTTTTTTCGTAATTTTGTGTGCTATGGAAAAGCAATATCATGCATACACACTGCATAACTTCCGCACAATTCCTCAAATTGCTTCACTGTCGGAGGAAATGACCAGGGATATTGAAACGGTGGGAAAAGTGCTTCCGTTCAAAACGAATAATTACGTAATAGACGAACTGATTGACTGGGATAGCGTAGAGGAAGATGCACTGTTTACGCTCAATTTTCCGCGCCGCGATATGCTGGAAAAACGGCACTATACAACGGTAGAACGACTAATGGCGCAAAATGTTTCCAAAGAAATAATAGACGCCGCAGTACAGCAAATACGATTATCGCTAAACCCAAACCCGGCAGGGCAGGAGCACAATGTGCCCTGTCTGGGCGAAATCAAATTAAGAGGCATTCAACATAAATATCCGGAGACCATCCTGTTTTTCCCCAGTCAGGGGCAGACGTGTCATGCGTACTGCACTTTTTGCTTTCGCTGGCCGCAGTTTTCGGGCATGAGCGGGTTGAAATTCGCGATGAAGGAAACCGACCTGCTGCTGAAATACCTTCGCCTGCATGGGGAAGTGACAGACATTCTTTTCACCGGCGGAGACCCAATGACCATGAGCGCCGCCATACTGGACTCATATATCACCCCTTTGCTGACGCCCGAATTTGCACATATCCGCTCTATCCGTATCGGCACAAAATCGTTGTCGTATTGGCCTTACCGCTACTTAACGGATGACGACAGCGATGATTTGTTACGCTTGTTTGAACGTGTGATTAAATCCGGCAAAAACTTGTCGGTGCAGGCGCATTTCAACCATCCGCGGGAATTGCAGACCGAGGCATTGCGGCAAGCCATAATAAGAATACGGAGTACCGGTGCGCAAATTCGCACCCAGTCGCCGGTGATGCGGCATATTAACGACAAGCCCGAACTGTGGTCGGAGATGTGGCGCCGGCAGGTCGATTTGAATTGTATTCCGTACTACATGTTCATCGCGCGCGATACGGGCGCCAGACATTTTTTCGAACTTCCGCTGGAAAAATGCTGGAATATTTTCAGGCGGGCTTATCGAAAGGTAAGCGGCCTGTGCCGTACGGTGCGCGGCCCAAGCATGAGCGACCATCCGGGAAAAATACAGGTGTTGGGCGTACAGGAAGTGAAAGGAGAGAAAGTATTCGTGCTGCGGTTTCTTCAAGGCCGTAATCCCAAGTGGGTCGATATTCCGTTCTTCGCGGCCTACGACCCCAAAGCCACGTGGTTCAACCAACTGAAACCGGCATTTGGTGAAGCGAAATTCTTCTTCGAGGAATCGAAAACGCCTGTCGTTACAAAACCATTTTTATTCGAGTAATGCCGGGATAAATAGGGATATTCAGTTAAAAATTGGGGCGATTTTTGATTTACGACTTTTGATTGACAATTTATTTAATTTTCAACTTTTTTTTATTATCTTTACCGCATAATTTAACCACTAATAATTATGACACATTATCTCGACCCAAAAAACGACCTCATTTTCAAACGCATCTTCGGCGAGCACAAGCATTTGTGCATAAGTTTGCTCAACAGCATGCTGCCGCTGGAGCCGGCGCACCAGATTGTGGAGCTGGAATACCTGCCCCCGGAACTGACCCCGGAGCTCCCGGTGCTGAAAAACTCCCTGGTCGATGTGCGGTGCATCGACAAGCGGGGGCGGCAATTCCTCGTGGAGATGCAAATGCACTGGACGGAGACCTTTAAAAGCCGCGTGCTGTTCAACGCCTCTAAGGCATACATAAAGCAACTAAAGCCCAGGGAGCAATACAAGTTCCTGCCACCGGTCTACGCGTTGAGCTTCGTCAATGAGATTTTCGACCGCAGCTCGGCGGAGTATTACCACCACTACAAGATTGTGAATATCGCGGACACGCAACAGCGGATAGAAGGCCTGGAGTTCGTGTTTATCGAATTGCCGAAGTATACTCCCGGCAACCGGGCGGAGAAGAAGTTGTATGACCTGTGGCTCATGTTCCTGACCCAGCCCAATGAGAGTAATGAAGCGCCAGCGGCGTTACTGGAGGAGGAATTGACCAGGGAGGCGCTGCAATACCTGGAGCGCTGGTCATATAGCGCAGAAGACCTGGAGATATACGACCGGTGTTGGGACGCCGTGCGCACCCAGCAGATGTATGTCATTGACGCGTTCGACGAAGGCGAAGCCATCGGATTGCAGAAAGGTGAAGCCATAGGGTTGCAGAAGGGTAAGACGGAAGCCGTTAGGGAACTGGTGCTCGACGCACACCGCCGGGGCTTGGCGGTGGACCAAATACAGGCGTTTATCCCACTCCCTGAAGCGCAAATCCAAGAAATAGTGGTTAATGGTTAATGATTAATGGTTAATGATTAATTCATTGTTCATTATTCATAATTGTTTCGTAAATTTGCGATGTCATTTTATAAGAGAATTGTTATGGTAATAGAAAAAACAGACAGCGAAATTATTGTACGGATTCCGTCCTATGTGGGTGTTGATAATGTACAACGGTTTATCGATTTAAT
>JAIRMK010000089.1 GCA_031258755.1 Prevotellaceae bacterium | reverse complement strand
AAAGCGACGGCGCCTAACCCCAGTGTTTTGAGGAAGCCGCGTCTGTTTTGTTTTGGTTGGTTCATGATATTTATTTAAAAATTTTATAAATTAGGGCATAAAAATACAAATATTTTTTTTATTCTGCAAAAAGATTGTGTGATATTGTTTTTAGTTTACGTTATTATCGAGCCCTGCTTGGCGGCTTGCTCGGATGCTGGGAATGCCATCCGCAGAAAATTCACCAAATTATTCAGGGTAAACTTGTATATAATTGCCTTATTTTTTCACCGTCACTTCGATAATCGAATCCAAATCGTCCAAAGGAGCGTCTAAGGTGAAGGTGAGCTCGCCGGTTTTCCTGTTCTGTTTCCACTTTAAGGGGGCGTCAATATTGCGCCACTTGGCCGACTTGACGGTGGCGGGGAAATGTAGCGTCAAGCGAGCATTTTCATTTTTCAGGATATGAATATAATGCGTATTGCCTTTCTGCGTGGTTGCGCCCCACGATTGCGGACGGACTATGCCGGCCTTTGTAGCGTAGATGGTTTCGCCGTGTACGGCCATCCACTGTCCGATTTCTTTCAAGCGGGTGGCAGACGTGTCGTCGATTTCACCGGTAGGTTTAGGCCCCACATTCAGGAGCAGGTTCGCGCCATATCCGGCCGCTCTCACTAAGATATCGATCAACTGCTTGGTTGTTTTGAAATTATCATCACGCAAGTTGTATCCCCACGAATTGTTTAGTGTTTCACAGGTTTCGAGCGGTAGCCGGTCTGAAACGCTTTGGTGGGCGCTAAATCCGCCGCCGGTGTTTTCGCCCGGCAAGTCTTTCTCAAAGGCTTGGTAATCTTCGCCCGGCAGGGCCGGGAGGTGGTGGTTGTTGGCAATCATGCAATCCGGTTGCAACGAATGAATCAAACTGTATATTTCGTCGAAGCGCCAATTCACCTGCGACATGTCATGCGACAAGTGAGTTACAGCATTTTCTGCCGGCAGCTGGTCCCATTCGCCGTCGAACCAAATGCCGGCAATGGGGCCGTAATTGGTAAGCAACTCCGTTAATTGGGCTTTCATAAAGCGGATGTAGGCGTCCCATTCCTTTTGTTCGGTACGTCCCGTCCCTTTGCCCGTGCGCCCGGTGGTAAAACTGTAGTCCTCGCGCGACCAGTCGAGCAACGAGTAATAGAATGCCAATTTAATGCCTTCGCTATGGCACTCGTCGGCTAATTGCCGGATAAGGTCTTTGCCGTAGGGCGTATGTATGATATTCCAGTCCGACTGCTTGGTATCCCAGTTACTGAAACCGTCGTGATGCCGCGAGGTGAACGTGATGTATTTCATGCCCGCTGCTTTGGCGAGGCTTACCCATTTTTTGGCATCGAACCATTGCGGGTTGAAAATGTGCTGCAACTTGTGGTAGTCGTACACGGTAATCGGTTTGTTGTGCATAATCCATTCGCCGTCGCACAAAACGCTGTAAGGGCCGAAATGAATAAACATGCCGAACCGGGCTTCTTCAAACCACTGGTGGGCGGGGTTCTGCGCCTGCACATTTGCTGTTGAGCAAAAACAATACAGTAAAATAAATAAGGATATTTGTTTCATGTAATCAGGTTATTTTTACAAACAAATTTACGGGATAAAAATAAGTTTTCCAAGTCAAAAGTATAAAATAACCGTATTTTCATCGGGGAAAACCGGCGTTTTGTCGGGAAACATACCACGTTCATAGAATTATTATTGATATAGACGGCAATATATCATAACTTTGCAAAAATTAGTAAAACAAAAATTTATGAGACCGCACGGAACGTCAAGAATCACCACCTTTATCATCGGCCTATTAGCCATAACGGCAGGCATACTGTTGGTTACCTCTAATGCAGGTGTATTGCCTGCGGCATATAAATCCATTATATTTTCATGGCAAATGTTGCTTATTGCGCTTGGTGTTGCCTTATTGTTCTCGCGCCACAAGCGGGCTCCCGGCATAATGTTAATATTAACAGGCGGCTATTTTATCCTGCCTAAGTTCGGGATTGAAGCGCTGTCGTGCTTGCAAGGAAACGGCTGGGCGACTTTTCTCATCATTGCCGGCATATTTATACTTTATCATGCGATATTCGGGCACCGGCACCACCACACACACTGTCATCGCCACTTTGAAAGAACATTCGTATATGATCAACATCGCAGGGCGCGGCATGAGCGATTCCGGGAGAACGACCATGACTACATTAAACATAATTGTGTTTTCGGTGGAAGTAATGAAAAAATAAATTCCCAAAATTTCAGAGGCGGCGAAGTAAACTGTGTGTTCGGCGGTGCAGAAATCGACCTGACCAATGCACAACTTGCAGAAGGCGTCAACACGTTAGAGGTATCGGCGATTTTCGGCGGCGTGACCTTATACGTTCCGGCGCACTGGAAAGTAACGCTCCAACAAAACACGATATTCGGACAGATCGAAGATCTTCGTCCGCATGCCACGTTTGAAGTGGATGAGAAGCGAATGTTGGTCATTATTGCATTGTCGATATTCGGCGGCGGCGAAATTAAAAGTAAGTGAGGAGAAGCCGATATGCATACTACAAAGCATCAACAAACAGATTTTATCCGCCTCAACGCCCACAAATGCAAAGCGTGCTGGAAGTGCGAAGCCAACTGTCCCGAAGTGATTAGCAGGGCAGGTGTATTATGGCGCCGGCATGTGCAGATTACTCATCCCGACCGGTGCATCGGATGCTTGCAGTGTGTCAAGCTATGTCCCACCGGTGCTTTTAGCCCCATTAAAAAACGAGAGGAATGAATACCAGGAATCCGATATCCCGGAACTATCAATCAAAACTGCTGTACACCTACGTCTGGCTGTTGTTGGGCGGTATTCAGATTTTCATTCTACAACTATTTTCCGAATCACCTTTTGAATACACATTGCTCGACACGACGGTGTCCAACGGCCTTTTTGCATGCTACATCATCCCCCTATGGTATGCCGTGCGTTTCAACACATGGAGGCGCAAAACTTGGCAGTACCACCTCGCCACCTATTTCTTGCTGGGCTGTTTGACGGTCTTCGTCTGGCTCTCCTCCAGTTATTTCGTCCTGTGGCTATTTATTTCGGAGAATGACATGTATCTTCATTTTCTGCAAGAATCACTGTGGTGGAAAGCCATTGAGGGATTTCTTTTATACATACTGGCTGTTTTAATGTATTGTCTTTACACGTTCGTCATACAGCTGCACGAAAAAGCGAACAACGAAATACGGCTAACCCAATTACTGAAAGACGGCGAACTGAATTTGTTGAAATCGCAAATCAACCCGCATTTTTTATTCAACGGATTGAACTCCGTCAATTCCATGATTGTTAAAAACCCCACGCAGGCGCAAAAGATGCTGGTGGCTTTGTCGGATTACCTGCACTACGCCGTGTTGTCAAGAAAACGCACGTATGCCAACCTGCAAGAGGAGATGGAAAACATCGAGCGGTATTTGGCTATTGAGAAATTGCGTTTCGGCGATAAATTGATCTACGAACCCCACATTGACCCCGACTGCCTTTCCATAGAAATTCCAGCCATGTTGCTGCAACCGCTGTTTGAAAATGCCATTAAACACGGCGTGTATGAAAGCCTCGAGACCGTGCACATTACCACTACGATAAACAAAAATGGACAAATGTTGTGCATCGCGATAAGCAATGATTATGATGCGGAAAACCCGTCGAAGAAAAAGGGCGCGGGCGCCGGCTTGCAGAATATTAAAGAACGGCTTAATCTGGCTTATGGCACCGCTGCCGGCATGGAAACAAAAGCGGAACACGGAAAATTCACTGTAGTGCTGAATATCCCGTGTGCGCGTTAAAAAATCATTTGCACCTTCCAAAAATAATGCTTACCTTTGTAAGATGAAGAAGTTGGGCATTTATATACTTTCTATCTGCCTCGCGTTTGTTTATGTGATGAGCGTGGTGGGCGTGGGTGTGCATACCTGCCAACACAGCGGCAAGCGGCAAGTCGTGCTGTTGGCTCCCGAAGCCTGTACTTGCTGCGGACATGAACATGAAAAAGCCGCATCGTGCGCCGTAGAGGATGAAAGTTGCTGTGGCAATGAAAACCATTGTTGCCGTGAAGAAGAAAGATGCTGCGAGGTTGCTTACCAAGTCTTGAAGGTTGACCAGGAAGTCCACAGCGCAAAATCGTTGCTTAAAAATGTTACGGAATATTTTACGTGGCTGTTTACTCCGGCCATGGCGCTGGAATTGCCGCATGCGGCAGCTGCCATGGCGTTCAATCACACTCCGCCACCGCTAACCGTCAATACCCTTCCCGATATTTATCGTCTGTCGCAACTACGTTTATAGGATTGTAAATAAAAATCGACCGTTTTTATTTATTAATCTTGTAAAACTATTGTACGATGAAAACAATTTATTTATCATTTCTATTTTTTACTTTTACTGTGCCGGCATTTACGCAACATGATACACACTCCCACTTGGACACTACAAAGGTGTATGAGCTTGACGAGGTGGTTTCCTACGGCAGCAGTCAAACCAATTACATATCGACCCTGCAACCGATAAAGACGGAACTCATCACCGGCGCGGGGCTGAAAAAAATGGCCTGCTGCAATCTGGCCGAGAGTTTTGAAAACAACGCCAGCATTAGCGTAGGGTACAGCGACGCGGTGAGCGGTGCACGTCAAATCCGTCTGCTTGGATTGTCGGGCAACTACACGCAGATGCTCGACGAAGCCCGTCCCAGCATGCGCGGACTGGCCGCTCCATTCGGACTAAGCTACATGCCGGGACAGTGGCTCGAGAGTATCCAAATAGCCAAAGGCTCGGGGTCGGTCATCAACGGCTACGAGTCGATAGCCGGGCAAATCAACCTTGAACTGCGCAAACCAACCACCGCCGAGCCGCTGTTTGTGAATGTGTACCTCGACCATTTTCTGCGGACGGAGGCCAACATCGTGTCGTCGTTGCAGCTCAACGACAAGTGGAATACGGCCATTCTGACACACGGTTCTATTGACTTACAGAAACAGGACGAGAACAACGACAGCTTCATGGACGAACCGATGAAGAAGCAGTTCAACCTTGCCAACCGATGGATATACATGGGCGAAAACGACACACAATGGCGCTTTGGCGTGCAGGGCTTGTACGAGGTGCGCGACGGCGGGCAAATGGAGTTCGACAAAGATGCGCCACGCCAGACACGAGAATGGTATGGCACACAAATCGAAAATACGCATTTCAATGCCTACAGCAAAACCGGCATCCCGCTCAGCGACGACAACACACACAACATTGCTTTTGTGGCCGACTACACGTTTCATGAGCTCCGCTCGTTTTTCGGGGTGAAGGACTATACCGGACGCCAACATTCGGGTTTTGTAAACGTGTTGCTGCAAAATTTCTTCGACGACAAACATCATTTGACCACAGGCTTCAGCGGACGGTTTGATGATTACCGCGAGGCGCTGCAAGACAAATTGGAAAAATATGACCTGAGCCGCCGGGAGGTCGTGGGCGGCGCTTTCGGTGAATACACCTACAACGTCGATAACAGGTTTGTGCTGGTCGCCGGGCTGCGAGCCGACTACAACAACTTGCACCGCTGGTTGATTACCCCGCGTGTGAATATAAAATATGACATCACGGAAAACTTTGCGTTGCGCGGCTCTGCCGGACGTGGTTACCGGTCGGCGAATGTGATTACCGACAACATCGGGATGCTGGCCACCGGATACGAAATAAAAATCGACAACGGCCTGAATATCGAATCGAGCTGGACGTATGGCGGGAGTTTAATCTATTACTTCAAACTGTTCAACGACGAGCGCTCCTACCTCAGTGTGGATTATTTCCGCACCGATTTTTCCAATCAGGTGCTCATCGACCAGGAGCGGGAACTCGAAAAGGTATGGGTGTATAACCTGCAAGGAAAATCATACACCAACACCTACCAAATTGACTTCAGCACCGAGCCGGTGCAGCGTTTCACCGTGTCGGCCACCTTCCGGTATAACGACAACAAGGTTGACCTTGCCGGACAGGGCCTCGTGGAAACGCCGCTGCGCGACCGCTACAAGGGCGTGCTGAACCTGCAATACGGCACCCGCATGTACAAATGGACGTTCGACCTCACCGCGCAAATCAACGGCCGGAGCCGCCTGCCGAACTTCATGCCCGACGGCTATTCGCCGGCCTATCCTTTGTTTTTTGCACAGGTTACCCGTAAATTCAGGGGAATTGACGTGTATGCCGGTGTTGAAAATATCTTAAACTATAAACAGCAAAATCCGATTCTGTCGACTAACGATGCTTTTAGTCCGGCGTTCAACTCGTCGGTCATCTGGGGGCCACTCATGGGGCGGCGGATATATGCAGGTATAAGATACACGCTTTTTAGTTGAAAATTGAAAGTTGAAAGTTATGAATTAAAAAAATAATCCATTATGAAAACAATTAAAATGATGCTCGCCGCGGTATTGATAACCGCCGTTAGCTTTGGCGCACAAGCGCAAGACAAGAAACAAGACAAGAAAGGAACCGTTGACATCACTTTCAGCGTAAACCTGCACTGCGACCACTGCAAAAAGAAAATCGAAAGCAACATCCCGTTTGAAAAAGGCGTGACGGATTTGAAGGTAAACCTTGATAAGAAACAGGTTTACATAAAATATGACGCCAAAAAGACCGACAGGGAAAAATTGCAGAAAGCCATTGAGAAATT
>JAIRMK010000013.1 GCA_031258755.1 Prevotellaceae bacterium | reverse complement strand
ACACTGGAAGCGAGCGTAAGCACGTGATGCTCGCACAGGAAATCAGCTATGCGCCGGTCAAATTCTTGCATGTTGCAAATGTAAATAAAATTATCTAATTTCGCACACATGTTGTGGGTCGAGCTCATACAAAATTTCACCGCCCTCCTATTCCCAAGACATTGCGAGGCGTGTGGTTGTGCCCTGCGGGGACGTGAGCGGGTATTGTGCATGTCGTGCATTTACCACCTGCCGCGCACCAACTATTGGAAAGAAGCGGGAAACACCATTGAACAATTATTCTGGGGGAAATTACGCATAGAACATGCCTGCGCCCTGTTCTTCTTTGGCAAAGGAAGCCGTTATCGCAATTTGCTGCACAAGTTAAAATACAGCGAAAAAAAAGAAATTGGGGTGGAAATGGGACGCCGGTTAGGTATGGAACTGAAAAATGCGCCCCTGTACCAAAGCATCGAAACGATTATTCCTGTGCCGCTGCATCCAAAAAAACAACGCAAACGGGGCTACAACCAAA
The DNA here is from genome assembly GCA_031258755.1 of Prevotellaceae bacterium. Classification (GTDB taxonomy): domain Bacteria; phylum Bacteroidota; class Bacteroidia; order Bacteroidales; family UBA932; genus JAIRLC01. Next base: position 5,021 of record JAIRMK010000013.1, on the reverse strand, counting down.
GTGAACAAATAGCCCGCGGCATTGCCGAAATCACCGGTTGGAGCATAGACAACAAAAGCGTAACACGCAAACTGTTTACCGCCACACAAACACGCAAAACGCGGATGGAACGTTGGGAAAACGTGGCCGAAGTGTTTACGGTAACACAGGCCGAAGCGCTAACCGGCAAGCACGTGTTGCTGGTTGACGATGTAATTACTACCGGCGCTACTATTGAAGCGTGCGCCCAACAACTCCTCCAAATAGACAAATGCAAGGTGAGCGTCGCGGCATTGGCTTGCGTAAATTAAAAACAAGATGCTACTGATTACAAATATTAAAAAACTTATACTCGCCGAAGAAAAACCACGAAAGTGGGTCGCCGGCGCCGGTATGGCCGTACTGCCCTGCATGGATGACGCCTTTCTGCTCATTGACGAAGGAATAATAAAAAATTTCGGAACAATGGATAAAGCGCCGATTGTACCGGCCGGTACAACAATGATAGATGCCACCGGCCGCATGGTATTCCCCTCGTTTTGCGACGCCCATACGCATCTCGTGTATGCCGGAAGCCGCGAAATAGAATACAGCGACAAAATCCGCGGTTTATCTTATGAAGAAATTGCCCGGCGTGGCGGAGGAATTCTGAACTCAACCAAACAACTGCACCACGCCTCGGAAGAAGAGTTGTACCTGCAAGCCCTGACACGGATTAACGAGCTCATCGAACTGGGCACCGGCGCAGTAGAAATCAAGAGTGGGTACGGGCTTAATACCGCCGACGAATTAAAAATGTTGCGCGTGATAAAAAAACTGAAAGAAACCACGCCGCTTACCATTCGCGCCACGTTCCTCGGCGCACACGCTATACCCGAAGCATACAAAGGCCGGCAGACCGCATACGTAGATCTTCTCATCAACGAAATGCTGCCGCAAGTGGCCGCCGGGAAACTGGCCGACTACATCGACGTGTTCTGCGACAAGGGGTTTTTCACTGTGGAAGACACAAAACGAATATTGACGGCCGGACTGAAATACGGATTACCGGGAAAAATACATGCCAACGAGTTGGCTTTTTCACAAGGTATTCAAACCGGTGTGAAATACGGCGCGCTGTCGGTCGATCATTTGGAATTCACGGGAGAAGAAGAAATAGCCTGTTTGCTGCCTTCCGAAACCATGCCCACGCTGTTGCCGGGCGCCGCATTTTTTTTGGGGATGAATTACCCGCCGGCACGCGCCATGATCGACGCCGGGCTGCCCATTGCGCTGGCTTCCGACTACAATCCGGGCTCCTCCCCTTCGGGCGACATGAAATTTGTGCTCTCGCTGGCTTGTATCAAAATGAAAATGCTACCCGAAGAAGCCATACAGGCCGCTACGCTAAACGGCGCCTATGCCATGGGCATCAGCGACACACACGGCAGCATTGCCTGTGGGAAAACAGCCAATGTGTTTCTCACAAAACCGGTTCCTTCGTATGAATTTATGCCTTATGCCTACACCACAAAGTTAGTGGACAAGGTTATTTTGAACGGTGCGGTTATTCCCCGCTCACCTCAAATTTAATTTTCACTTTCACGTCGCGGTGAAGTTTTATTTCCGCCTCATACGTACCCACTTCCTTCACGTGGTCGGCGCCGCCCAAAATAGTAAGATTCCGGCGATCGACTTCAAACCCTTTAGCCGCCAAGGCTTCTGCGATTTGTATATTATTTACCGATCCGAAAATCTTTCCGGTGCTGCTCACCTTGGCCACCACATTTACGGTAATTCCTTCGAGTTTACCGGCTAAAGCCAAAGCCTCTTCACGAATTTTGGCTTCCTTGTGTGCCCGCTGTTTGATGTTTTCGGCGTGTATTTTTTTTGCCGAAGGCGTAGCCAGCACAGCGAAACCTTGCGGGATAAGATAATTTGAAGCATAACCATTACGCACGGTTACAATATCATCGGTTTGCCCTAAATTGGCAACATCCTGTTTCAATATAATTTCCATAATCTGTCCTCCTTTATTTGAGCAAATCGGTTACATACGGCAATAACGCCAAGTGGCGTGCGCGTTTTATGGCTTGCGACACCTTGTGCTGAAATTTAAGCGACGTGCCGGTCAGGCGGCGGGGTAAAATTTTCCCTTGCTCATTGAGAAATTTTTTCAGGAACTCAGCATCTTTGTAATCCACATACTTGATGCCGGCCTTTTTAAAACGGCAATATTTTTTCTTTTTTACATCAACGGTAGGCGGGTTAAGATACCGGATTTCATTATTTGACAATGACGAATTTGTACTCATGGTTCTTACTCTCCTTTCTTCTCGTTTTTGTTGTTACGGCGTTTTTCGGCATACTCTACGGCATGTTTATCCATGCTGAAGGTTAAATAACGGATCACCCGCTCGTCGCGGCGATACTGGATCTCAAGCTTCTCTATCAAAGCGGGAGGAGCTTTAAACTCAATCAAATTGTAAAAACCGGTGGTTTTCTTTTGGATGGGGTAGGCCAGCTTCTTCAAGCCCCAGCTTTCTTCGTGCACAATTTCACCGCTATTTTCGGTGATAAAGTCACGATACTTTTTTACCGCTTCCTTTATCTGGCTGTCAGATAAAACGGGAGTTGCAATGAAAACGGTTTCGTACTGTTTTAACATGACTCTTGTTAAATTAATTTTAGTTAATAATTTGTTTAAAAAGGGATGCAAAGATAGTCAAAAAAATTATAAACCAATACATAAACCTGTCTTTATTTTTATTCGAAAAAATAATTGAGTAACTATCAACTATTTAAAAAAAATAAAACCAATTAAAATCAACATGTAACAAAAATTTAAAATAAAGTAGGTATTTTTGGGAAATTTTTTTCTAATATTTATTTTTTATGAAGATAAACTCGTTTTTACAATTATTTACGGTTAAAGATCGTAAATTCTTTCCATTATTCAAGCAACAGGGAGAATACATACTGGATGCCGCGAAATTACTGACAGACCTGATTAATGAAAAGAGTGAAGAAGAACAAAGAAATATTTACCGTAACATTAAAACACGGGAAACACAGGGCGATGTGGTAACCGCCAAAATTTATGATGAGCTGAACAAAAGTTTTATAACGCCTTTCGACCGCGACGATATTCAAATGCTGACTTCCTATCTCGACTCTTTTTTAGACCTGATCAACGACACCGGGAAACGTATAGTCATGTATCAGCCTTGCCGCACTACAACGCACATGTACACGATGGCCAACGCTGTGGTGGAAGATGCGCAACAACTGCGCAGTATCCTGGACGACCTCGAATTTATCAATAAAAGAAAAGGGAACATTGTAACAAACTGCAAGCGCATTAAAGAGATTGAGCACGAGTGTGACGACCTGTATGAACTGTCTATCGTAGAACTTTTCAAACAGGAGAAAGACCCGATAATGGTCATTAAATTGCGTGAGATATTGATGAGTTTGGAGGAAGCGACCGATCGTGCACAACACGTGTCAAGCGTCATTCGCCGGATTATTGTAAAACTTGCATAACCCGAAAAACGATGCTGACACTTGTAATTATAGGTATAGCTATTGCTTTACTGTTCGATTTTCTGAACGGCATGAATGATGCGGCAAACTCTATTGCCACCATCGTAGCCACACGTGTATTATCGCCTTTTGCCGCCGTGCTCTGGGCGGCGTTTTGGAACTTTGCCGCCGCCTTTATTTTTAGCGTCACCGTAGCCGACACCATAGGAAAAGGCATTGTATCTTCCGAATATGTGAATGTGTATCTTATTCTCGCAGCCCTGGCAGGAGCCATCGTATGGGTATATTTTTGCACACGCATGGGATTGCCCATCAGTGTATCGCACGCACTGATCGGCGGATTAGTTGGCCCGGCGCTGTTCACCTACGGGGCGAAAGCCTTAGTGTGGAGCGGTATTTTGAAAATCGGACTGTTTATTGTTTTATCCCCTGTCATCGGTTTAATATTGGGATTTCTCATCATGTGCATCGTGATGTTTATTTTTAAACGCTCGAATCCGTTTAAGACGAACAAATTATTCCACATTCTGCAATTGATATCCTCAGCCATATTCAGCTTGGGGCATGGCGGCAACGACGCGCAAAAAACCATGGGAATTATCGCTATTTTATTATATAGCGGCGGATTTCTCGGTACGGAATTTCATGTGCCGCTATGGGTCATTTTTGCTTGTTATTCCACCATCTCGCTGGGCACCATTACCGGAGGATGGAGGGTGATCAGGACGTTGGGCGATGGGCTGGCCAGCCTCAAACCTGTTCAAGGTTTTTGCGCGGAAACTTCCGGTGCACTTACGTTAATAGGAACCGCCATTGCCGGTATTCCTGTGAGTACTACACACACCATTACCGGATCTATCATAGGTGTAGGCATGACCAAAGGCGTTTCTTCCATACGCTGGGCAACAGCTTTCAACATCGTAGCCGCATGGATTTTTACTATTCCTGCCTCTTTGGTTATTTCGGGCGGCGTGTACGCCATCATGAGGCTGTTTATAGCAGGACTGTAATTAACAACAGCGTCGTATTTAAAACTTCTGCATCAGCAGTTCCATAATTTTGATAGAAGCCAATGCCACCGGCGTGCCGGGGCCAAAGATTGCGGCTGCGCCGGCCTTGTACAGTGCATCATAATCCTGTGCAGGAATTACGCCGCCTACCACGACAAGAATATCTTCACGGCCTAATTTTTTCAACTCTTCCACAATCTGCGGCACCAATGTTTTGTGCCCGGCCGCCAACGACGACACGCCTACCACATGCACGTCGTTTTCCACCGCCTGTTTAGCGGCTTCGGCGGGCGTTTGGAACAGCGGGCCCATGTCCACGTCGAAGCCCACGTCGGCATAGCCGGTGGCCACTACTTTTGCGCCGCGGTCGTGGCCGTCCTGCCCGAGTTTTGCAATCATGATGCGCGGTTGGCGGCCTTCTTTCTTTGCAAATTCAGCCACTAACTGTTTGCCTTTTTCAAAATCGCTGTTGCGCTTAGCTTCTGAAGCATATACACCGGTATTCAT
>JAIRMK010000141.1 GCA_031258755.1 Prevotellaceae bacterium | reverse complement strand
TTCAGGCGGGAATCGACGCCTTGCGCAAACTCAGTGACACGATACACCTCAGTCTTAACAATCAGGTGTCGGCCAACAGCATTTTCCGCAAGATAAAAGGCGTGGAAACCCATACGTTCGTAGGCCCCCACCCTGCCGGCAATGTCGGCATACAAATCCATCACCTCTCGCCTGTCGGCAAAGGGGAAATTGTGTGGACGATAGAGCCGCAACATGTGGTGTCGCTCGGACGCCTGCTCCTGAAAGGGATTTACGACGTGTCGAAGGTAGTGGCGCTGGTGGGCTCTGAGGTAAAAAAGCCGCGCTATTTCCGCATCATCAGCGGCGCAAACATTACGCCCCTGCAAAGCTACATGAACACTTCATCAAACCTGCGCTACATCAGCGGCGATGTGCTGACCGGCGCCAATATCGGGGCTACAGGCCATCTCGGTTTTTACAATACGATGATTTCCGTTATTCCCGAAGGAAATTATTACGAATTTTTGGGCTGGGCAAATCCGTTTCGCATGAAGAAGTACAGCGTGTCGCGCAGTTATTTCTCCTGGATATTTCCCGACAGGGAATATGCGCTCGACACCAACATCAACGGCGGCCAGCGGGCTTTTGTGATGACAGGGGAATATGAAAAGGTATTGCCCATGGATATTTATCCTGTCCACCTGCTGAAAGCCATTTTAGCCGAAGACATAGACCGGATGGAACAGCTCGGCGTCTATGAGGTAATTGAGGAAGACTTGGCGTTGTGCGAATTTGTGTGTACATCGAAAATCGACGTACAGCATATTTTGCGGCAAGGTATAAATTTAATGATAAAAGAAATGTGAAGCGCATGAAGTTTCTGAGAAATATTTTAGACAAAATAAAACCGGCCTTTGAGAAAGACGGAAAATTGAAAATGTTTCATGCCACTTTCGAGGCTTTTGAATCGTTCCTGTTCGTGCCTAACAGCACAACGAAAAGAGGCGTGCACATCCGCGATGCGAACGATTTGAAACACGTCATGACGGTGGTGATTGTAGCCCTGCTGCCCGCCCTCCTGTTCGGAATGTGGAATGTGGGTTACCAGCACGCGCTGGCCACCGGCGGAACTACCGCTTTCGGCGAAATATTTTTGTTCGGTTTCCTGAAAGTATTGCCGCTTATTATTGTGTCGTATGTGGTGGGACTGGGCATTGAATTTATTGCCGCACAACTTCGCGGACACGAGGTAAACGAAGGATTTCTTGTAACAGGCATGCTCATTCCGCTGATTATGCCTGTGGATTGTCCGTTGTGGATTGTGGGATTAGCCACCGCCTTTGCGGTAATCATCGGCAAAGAAGTATTCGGCGGCACAGGGATGAACATCTTCAACCCGGCTTTGCTGGCGCGGGCTTTTGTGTTCTTCGCCTATCCTTCCCAAATCTCCGGCGCAAAAGTATGGGTTGCCGGTTTAGGCAGCGGCGAGGGCGTCATCGACGGCTTCTCGGGCGCTACCCCGTTGGCGCATGCCACTGCCGGCGAATTCAGCAAAATCCCCTCTTTCTCCGATTTGTTCTTCGGATTTATTCCGGGCTCCATCGGCGAAACCTCCACGCTGGCCATTCTGCTGGGCGCGGGCATTCTTATATATACCGGCATCGGAAGCTGGAAAGTGATGGTGGCGTGCATCGCCGGCGCAACAGGCGCGGGACTGTTATGTAACGCCATAGCCGTAAACGCCTACATGGAGCTTCCTGTGTATTATCATTTGGTGATGGGCGGATTTGCCTTCGGCGTGGTGTTCATGGCCACCGACCCTGTGAGCGGGGCGCAAACCGAAACCGGAAAATGGATTTACGGCTTCTTAATCGGCGTGCTGGCTATTGTTATCAGGGTGTTCAATCCGGGCTACCCCGAAGGAATTATGCTGGCTATCCTGTTCATGAACGCCTTCGCACCACTCATCGATTACTACATTGTGGAAGCCAATATCAAACGGCGACTAAAACGCGCTAAAGTTTCTAAAGAGGAGAAAAGGTGATGAACAAAAACAGCAATACATACACTTTCCTGTATGCCGCCGGATTGGTGGTGGTAGTGGCCTCCGCACTGGCCATTGCAAGTATTGGATTGAAAAAACCGCAAGAAAAAAATATCGCCATAGAAAAAAAATCAAACATTCTGTCCACCGTAGGGAAAGGCATAACCGGTGACGAAATAAAAGACAAAGACGCGTATATAGAAGCGCAATATGACAAGTATATTGTGGAAAGTTTTATCGTGAACGGCCATGGTGAAAGGAAGGAAGGCAACGCTTTTCAGATTGATATGAAAGAAGAGTACAACAAAATAAAAGACATAAAACAAGCCCTTGAAGAAGAGAAAAAATCTGCTTTACGCAAAAGCCTCAACCTTCCGGTATTCATCTATAAAGATGATGACGCGCGTTTAAAATGCATCATCCCGGTGTATGGCGCAGGCCTTTGGGGGCCGCTTTGGGGCTATCTGGCATTAAACGACGACTTCAACACCGTGTATGGCGCCATATTCGACCATAAGGGCGAAACGCCCGGATTAGGCGCCGAAATTGCTACACGGGCATTCGCCGGACAGTTTGTCGGGAAACAAATTTTCGACGGGCGCACGTTCACCTCTATTAAAGTAGTCAAAGGCGGCGCACCAAAAACCGACCTGCACGGCGTTGACGCCATTTCGGGAGGAACCATCACCAGCCGGGGCGTAGAAGAAATGTTACACGATTGCCTTAACGAGTACAATACTTTTTTTGCGAAAAATAAACAGTAAACACTATGATAGACCAAAAAGAACCTTTATTTTCGACGAAGATACTGCGGTTGTTCACCAACCCCATCAATAAAGGAAACCCCATCACCGTGCTGATACTCGGCGTCTGCTCCGCCCTGGCCGTAACCGCCAAAATGAAACCGGCCATCGTGATGGCCATTTCGGTTATTGTGGTTACCGGCTTTTCGAGTTTTATCATTTCACTGTTGCGCAACACCATTCCCAACCGCATCCGCATTATTGTGCAGCTGGTGGTGGTAGCCGCGCTGGTTATCCTCGTCGATCAGGTACTGCGTGCCTATGCCTACGAGGTGAGCAAACAACTGTCGGTGTTCGTAGGCCTCATCATCACCAACTGCATCATCATGGGACGCATCGAGGCCTTCGCCCTGGGCAACAAGCCCTGGCCGGCGTTAGTGGACGGCGTGGGCAACGGCATAGGGTACGGACTAATCCTTATTGTGGTGGCGTTCTTCCGTGAACTCTTGGGCTCCGGCACGCTCTTCGGGCATCAGGTTATTCCCGAAAACTGGTATATCGCCAACGGCGGATTTTATGAAAATAACGGATTGATGATTTTGCCCCCCATGGCGTTAATTATGGTGGGCGTCATCATTTGGATACAGCGCAGCTTTAACAAACAACTTATTGAAAAGTGATGGAAAGCATAATCAGCATATTTGTCCGGTCAATCTTTATTGACAACATGATATTCGCTTTTTTCCTCGGCATGTGCTCCTACATTGCCGTGTCGAAAACCGTAAAAACAGCGGTGGGGCTTGGGATTGCCGTAGTGTTCATGCTGGGCGTCACCCTGCCGGTAAATTATCTGCTCAACAAATATCTGCTCACGCAGGGATGCCTGGCATGGATTAGTCCCGATTTGGCCGGCGTGGACTTGAGTTTCCTTAGCTTCATTATCTTCATTGCCGTGATTGCATCCATGACGCAATTAGTAGAAATGATTGTGGAAAAATTCTTACCATCCCTGTATTCCTCTTTGGGTATCTTTCTTCCGCTGATTGCGGTGAACTGCGCCATTCTCGGCGGCTCGCTGTTCATGCAGGAGCGCGAATACGCCCACTTGGGTGAAGTCGCTGCATTTGCCCTGGGGTCGGGAACAGGCTGGTTGCTGGCCATTGCAGGCATTGCCGCCATACGCGAAAAATTAAAATATTCAAATGTCCCGGAGCCCTTGCGGGGCGTGGGCATCACCTTTATCATCACAGGTTTGATGGGTATCGTATTTATGAGCTTTATGGGAATTAAATTATAAATTGGAATGATGAACATGTTTATTATCATAGCCGGCGTGACGGTATTTCTGCTAATCACTTTCCTGTTGGTGAGCCTGCTGCTGTATGCCAAAGCCAAATTGACGCCGCAGGGAGAAGTAACCATCAACATCAACAGCGATAAAAACCTCGACGTGGCGCCCGGCAGCTCGCTGCTCTCCACCCTTTCCGACCACCGGATATTTTTACCTTCGGCCTGCGGCGGCGGCGGTACCTGCGGCATGTGCAAATGCAGAATACTGGAAGGCGGCGGGGAAATATTGCCCACAGAAACCGGATTTTTCACCCGCAAACAGCAACAGACAAACTGGCGGCTGGGCTGTCAGGTAAAGGTAAAGGATGACCTGAAAATAGAAGTGCCGAAGGAAATTTTAGACATAAAAAAATGGGAATGCGAGGTAGTAAGCAACCACAACATTGCCACGTTCATTAAAGAATTTATTGTAAAACTGCCCAAAGACGAAAAACTCCACTTCAAGTCGGGCGGCTATATCCAGATTGACGTGCCGAAGTGCGAAGTGGATTTCCATACCATTCAGGTGGAGGCGGCATATCAACCCGACTGGGATGCGATGAAGTTGTGGGATTTGAAAATGAAGAACCCCGAACCCACGTTCCGCGCCTACTCTATGGCCAACCATCCGGCTGAAGACAGCATCATCATGCTGAATATACGCATCGCCACGCCGCCATGGGACAGGGCGAAAGGCGCATTTGCAGCGGTCAATCCCGGCGTGTGCTCGTCCTACCTCTTCAACCGCAAGCCGGGCGACAAGGTAATGATTGCAGGCCCTTACGGTGAATTTTTCCTGCGCGACACCAACAGCGAAATGATGTTCGTGGGTGGCGGCGCTGGCATGGCGCCCATGCGTTCGCACATTTTCCACCTGTTCCACACCCTGAAAACGACACGCAAGGTGACGTTCTGGTATGGGGCGCGTTCACGTCGCGAAATTTTTTATGAAAAAGATTTCCGCGAAATTGAAAAACAATTTCCGAATTTCAAGTTCCACATCGCGCTCTCCGAGCCGAAACCCGAAGACCACTGGACAGGATACACCGGATTTATTCATCAGGTTATTCTCGACCACTATCTCAACACCCACGACGCGCCCGAAGATATCGAGTTCTACATGTGCGGCCCGCCCATGATGACGAAAGCCATGACAACCATGCTCGACAACCTCGGCGTACCGCCCGAAATGGTTCTTTTCGATGACTTCGGCGGGTAAGCTATATTTAATCCCCGCCCCGCTGGGCGAGGGCTCGCCCGAAACGGTAATCCCTGTAGGAACATTAGATTTGTTGCGCACCATCCGCCATTTCGCAGTGGAGGAAATACGCACCGCCCGGCGCTACCTCAGCCGCGTAAACATGGGCGTAGCCATTGATAACCTCGCATTTTTTGAGTTGAACGAGCACACGCCCGCCACACAAGACATCTCGGCTTACCTGCAACCGGCGCTCGACGGACTTCCGGTGGGGTTGCTCAGCGAAGCGGGCGTGCCGGCCGTAGCCGATCCCGGCGCACGGCTCGTACTGCTGGCGCATGAAAAAGGCGTGGAGGTATCGCCGCTAACCGGCCCCTCGTCCATCCTGCTGGCGTTGATGGCGTCGGGGTTGAACGGACAGCATTTCGCCTTCGCCGGCTACCTGCCGGTGAAGCCGCAGGAGCGGCAACAACACCTGCGCCTGCTCGAAAAGCGGTCGGCCGCCCAACACGAAACGCAAATCTTTATTGAAACCCCTTACCGCAATGAAGCGCTGTGGCGCGACATACTGGCCACCTGTCATCCGCACACGCTGTTGTGCGTGGCGGCCAACCTCACCCAACCCGACGCGTTCGTCCAAACCGCCGCTATCGGTGAGTGGCGGCAACGCCCCACCCCCACGCTAAAGAAAAAGCCGTGCGTGTTCCTTATTCTGGCAGCATAACCCTTCCCCACAGCAACGCCGCTGACAAGTCCGCCGTGAAACTGTTCCTGGGCAAGGACTTCTCAGTGACCTACAGGAACAACATCAACGCAGGCCAGGCCGAACTCACCGTTCACGGCAAAGGCCGCTACAAGGGAAAGATGAGCACCGCGTTCTATATCGCGCCGCCGCCGAGTTAAGAATTGTTCATTATTCATTGTATAAATTAAAAATTTTCATGTAAATTTGTGCCGTAATCAGAACGCAGAAACAATGAAATACTCGGAGGTAGAAAAAAAACTAAAAGACCACGGATGTCGGTGGTACAAAAACGGAAAAAGACATCCGGTGTGGTATAGTCCTGTTACCGACGACTATTTTTTGCTAAGCTATCATGGTAGCGAAGAAGTAGCAACAGGAACACTAAAAGAAATCAGTAAGAAATCGGGGGTTAAACTATAACCTCACACAAAAATAAAAATATGGAAAAAATAAAAGTAACCATTGAAAGAAACGCTGCCGGGCGCTATTCCGCATATCTCGCAGGAGACAATAAAATATCGTTCGGTCTGTTAGGTGAAGGCGATACGGTAGCCGCCACCATCGAAGACTTCCGTATTGGATATGAGGAAATGCGCGAAGTCTATGCCGCAAACAACCGGAATTTCACAGAACTTGAATTTGAATTTTTCTACGATGTAGCTTCCTTTTTAGAACATTTTTCAAAAATGTTCTCGAAATCAGCCTTGGAAAGCATTACAGGTATCCATCAAAAACAATTAGGACACTATGCCAGCGGACAGAGGCATCCCAGTACGAGAACCGTCAAAAAAATAGAAACCTCGCTTCATCAGCTAGCCGGCGAATTAAGTCAAGTGAAATTCGCATAGCGTTTTGATTACAACACTTGGCTACCCCCCCCGCTCAAGATTTCATAATTCAAACACTGCTTACTGCTTCTGCCGACTGCCACTTTCCGTTCTCCGCTCCTCATTTTCAACTTTCCATTTTCAATTTTCAATTTTCAACTTTCAACTTGTAAGGCGTAACTCGCCTTTACCAGCGGGCAATTCAGCAGATAATCCAAACTGATTTTAACGCTTTCTGCTGGTGTGTAATTGTATTCTTCCACTTCCACAATCAGGAATTTTGTGCCGGCCACATCGGTATTTCTAAAGATGGCGTCGAAGCCCACCATGCCGCTTTGCCCCAATTCCTTGTGGTCTTTAATGTGAAGCAGGGTAAAGCGTCCGGGGTATTTTTGGAAATATTCCACCGGGCTTTGCTGAGCCATCACGGTCCAGTACACATCCATCTGGAAGAACACCCATTCGGGGTTGGTGTGCTCCAGCATGTAGTCGTACATCCGCACCTCTTCGATTTTGGTGAATTCGTGCGCATGGTTGTGGTAGCCGAATAACAGTCCTTTTTCCTTGCATTTTTGCCCGATGACGTTGTAATAGTCGCAATACGTTTGCAGGTCGGCAAGCGTTTTGGGCACCGCCATCCACGGCGCTACAATGTACTTCATGCCGGCGGCCGCGTGTGCATCAATGGCCTCATCCCACCACGCTAACGATTCGGAAAAATCTTTGGTGCGCAGTTCCTTTTCCGACAGCGTCTTTGTGGTATGCGACGACAGCACGGTCAGCCCCGCAGCTTCCACAGCGGCTTTGAACTCCGCCGGCGTTTTGCCGTAAAATTTTCCATCGCCATAGTTGGCGGCTTCTATGGCGGTGTAGCCCGCGTCTCCTGTTGCTTTAATGGCGGCGTCGAAATCTTTTCCAAAATCTTCGCGCAATGAATACAGTTGCATAGCGATGTCTTTTTTGGGCGGCTGCTGAGCGGCCGGCGTGGTTGCACAGGCCATCCATAACGGCCAGGCAACGACAAATAATAAAAATAATTTTTTCATTTTTTATTTATTTAAAAATTTATTTTGCTGCATACTCGTCAATAATTTGCCACAGTGGCAGGCCGTAGCCCTGTTTCATAGCTCTGCGGCGGGCAAGAATTTCATCCATTTCTTCGGGCTTCCCGATGCAGGGTGCGCCGTTTGCAACGGCGTCATCAAACATTTTCCATGCCATATCGGACGCAATCACGCTGTCCTTTACGGTGGGATAACCCAAATTCTTCCCGGCCAATACCGACTTTGCAAATACATCAACCAATATATCAATTTTCTTATCATTGAAATCGTCGGTTTTTGTAACGGTGTCGTGTACGCCGTGCAAATCTACCGTGGCTGTTTTGAAATCATATTTCAGCCGGGCGATGCCTTTCGTGCCAATCACATCCACATAGCAGTTGTGCGTCTGTACCTGCGCCATGTGGCCATACACAAACCCTTGCGTAATGTCGAACACCACGCCATTCCGGAAGGTGCCGTGCGCCTGCACCCACCAGGGGTCGGTGTAGCTCCACATCCTGACGCCCTGCGCATGGTATGTGTCATAATCGCTGCCGGCATACCAGCGGGCAACGTCCACGTAGTGCATGCCGCAATCGTGGAAGCACGGCCCTTCGGGCCCGTGTCCTTCCTGCGGCATGTGTCCGGGCGTCATGTGGGCAATCCGGATGATAGCCAATTCACCAATCTCCCCCGAGCGGATAAAATCAATCATCATCTTATGATACCACGCATTGCGGTTAAACATGTTGACGGCCACCATCCGGCCGGATTTCTCCACAGCATCGGCTATTTCCCACTCCGTTTTGATGTCGTCGGCTACCGGTTTTTCCGCCAGCACATGCTTACCGGCTTTCAGCGCCTTATACAGCTGCGCGGGACGCGAATCAGCCAACGCAAATAACCCGACGACATCTATCGCCGGGTCTGCAAATATTTCATCTTCGTTATCAATAACAATGGCGCCGGGCGCTATTTCTGTGGCTGCTTTTCGGGCGGCGACGCCTGTGTCGCAGATATAAACCACCTCCCATAGCGGGTTTTTCAAGAGTTCCTTGCCATATAGTTGCCCCATGCGTCCAAATCCTATAACTCCAATTTTAAGTTTTTCCTTACGCTCCACTTAATCTAACAATTTTATACGGATATTCCGGAACCAGATGTCGTTGCCGTGGTCTTGCAATCCGAAGAAGCCTTCGCGATTTTTTCCGCCGCAGTTGTTCAGCAGTTCATAGGCCAGCGGCCATTTTTCTTCGCTGAATTTGCTGGCTTGTAACATGTCCGTCCATTGGGGCGTCCACAAGTGGTATTCCACTACATTTGCGCCATTTTGGCCGTGCACCACTGTGCCTTGATATACCATTATTTTTGCTTCATTCCATTCGCCGAACGGTTTTGCATTTTGCGGAACGGCCGGAATCATGTCATACAGCGAAGCGGCCTGCCGGTTGTTGTCTTTGCCCAATTTAGCATCGGGGTGGTTTTCGTTGTCCAGCAATTGAAATTCGGGCGACGAAATGTAAATCGGTTCTAATTTTGCGTTCCCCTCCTTATCTTTCGTTTCTACTTCCTGCGCCAGATAAAGGATGCCGGAGTTGCCGCCTTTAGAAATTTTCCATTCCAGCAACAGTTCGAAATTTTTGAACTTGCGGTTGAAGATAAGGTCGCCGCCGTCGGCTTCCTGCGCTTCGCCGCCGCCGGAGCCGTTAAATTTGATACAGCCGTCTTCAATCGTCCATTTGCCGGGCACATCATCTCTTCCATAGCCGCGCCAGCCGTTGAATGTTTGTCCGTCGAAGAGCACAATGTAGCCTTGTTCATCTACAGGAAATGTAGAAAGGTCAACCGCCGGTTTGTCCAATACGGTATAGGCCGGCGCTGTTGCACCGCTTCCACCACAAGCCATAAATGCGCCTGCAGCCACTATGCAACTGAGTAATAAAGTAATTTTTTTCATATTGATTATGTTTTTTAAATTTAGATGTAACAACTCTTAAGGCATAGCCGGTAATTTCCAACCTTCGCGATACGTATGTTTAATCATTTCGTTGGCAAATGCAATCGCGTTTTGCGGTTCGGTTTCGGTGGGGTTCCATGTCGGGTGTCCGTCTTTAATACTGAACCCATCGCTGATTTTCATTTTTATCGTTTCGTTGGGGCCAATATTGGTGAATTGCATATTTACACCGTCCCAATGCAGTTCCTTGTTCAAGGCTTGCAGGCGAACGCCCAACACGCCCATCACCACCATTTCGTTAAACGGACCTGCCTCCGAGAAATCGGACGCCGTTTTCACGCGGTTGCCGGCGCTTTCCTTGCAGGCGCGCACCCAATCCATCTCGTGGCCTGTCGTTACTTCGCGCAGCACTTCCGGCGATTTAGGCGTACGACCTGACAACAACCACGGGTCTGCGCCGTAGCAGTTACAAATCAAGGTGTCTTTCGTTCCGTGGAAAATTACCAGTCCGCCGCCATTTCCCATCAGTTGCTTGCCTTCGGGGAAACCAACCGGACGGTCGGGCATCATGCCGCCGTCATACCAGTGTACGACCACTTCGGGCATCGCCACCTTCGGCAGGTTTTCGCGGGCGGGGAATGTCAGTTTGACATGCTGTGCCTGCGGCGCGCAATCTTTCAGCAATTGGGTAGAAGATCCTTCCACTTTGGTCGGATAGCCTAATCTCAACGCCTTAAACACCGGATGCAGGATATGGCATGCCATGTCGCCTAACGCGCCGGTGCCGTAAAGCCACCATCCGCGCCAGTTCCACGGGTGATAAATAGCATTGTAGGGGCGTACTTCGGCCGGGCCGGAGAACAAATCCCATTTCAGGGTAGAAGGAATTTTATCCGCTTTAGCAGGCGTTTCCAATCCTTGCGGCCAAATGGGACGGTCGGTCGCAGCTTCCACTTTTACGATTTCACCGATTTCGCCGTTCCAAATCCATGCGCAACTTTGGCGCACACCTGCCCCTGAAGCGCCTTGGTTACCCATTTGGGTAGCCACCTTATGATGTGCAGCCAGCTTGGTCAGCAGCCGTGATTCATAAACAGTATGCGTCAGGGGTTTTTCCACATACACATGTTTGCCCAGCGTTATTGCTTCAGCAGCAATGATGGCGTGGGTGTGGTCGGCTGTGGCTACCACTACCCCGTCGGCCTCTTTGCCGAGTTCGTCGAACATTTTCCGGTAATCGTAATATCTTTTCGCATCCGGATAACGCTTGAACGTGCCGTCGGCATATTTCCAGTCCACATCGCAAAGCCCGATGATATTCTGACTGTCAATAGCCTTCAATACGCCGGATCCACGTCCGCCAACACCTACGCCCAAGATGTTCAACTTGTCGCTTGGAGCAACGTGTCCATGACTTTTACCCAACACCGTATTGGGCACAATAGTAGGTGCAACGGCTAATCCAATCGCAGCTGTAGCTCCTGTTTGAAGAAATTTTCTCCTTGAAATGTTTGATGCCATAATT
>JAIRMK010000106.1 GCA_031258755.1 Prevotellaceae bacterium | reverse complement strand
ATCGTATCTTCAATATCGACCATCACGCCATCTACGCCGGTAAACTGTTCCGCCACCTTGAAGGGTTGCGACAGGAAACGCTGGATTTTGCGGGCGCGGTTCACGATAATCCGGTCTTCGTCCGACAGTTCTTCCATGCCTAAAATGGAGATAATATCTTGAAGTTCCTTGTTCCGTTGCAGGATTTGCTTCACGCGTTGCGCCGTGTTGTAGTGTTCTTCTCCAACCACCAGCGGGTCGAGGTTTCGCGACGTGGATTCCAGCGGGTCAACGGCCGGATAGATGCCCATTTCCGTGATTTTCCGGCTTAGCACCGTGGTGGCGTCGAGGTGCGAGAATGTGGTGGCAGGTGCGGGGTCTGTAAGGTCGTCGGCCGGCACATACACAGCCTGTACCGACGTGATGGAGCCTTGCTTGGTAGAGGTGATGCGCTCTTGCATAGCGCCCATTTCCGACGCCAATGTCGGCTGGTAGCCTACGGCCGAAGGCATCCGGCCCAACAACGCCGACACTTCCGAACCGGCCTGTGTGAAACGGAATATATTGTCGATAAAAAACAAAATGTCTTTCGGGCCTTCGTCTTCCTTGTTGTCGCGAAACGACTCGGCAATGGTGAGTCCCGACAAGGCCACAGAGGCGCGGGCTCCCGGCGGTTCGTTCATCTGTCCGAATATTAATGTGGCTTGTGATTTTTCCAGCTCTTTGTAGTCGATGGTACTTAAATCCCAGTGGCCTTCTTCCATACTTTTTTTGAACGCATCGCCATATCGTATAACGTTGCTTTCGATCATTTCACGCAGCAGGTCGTTGCCTTCGCGCGTACGTTCGCCCACGCCGGCGAATACCGAAAATCCGTTATGTTTTTTCGCAATATTGTTAATCAATTCCATGATGATTATCGTCTTTCCTACACCGGCGCCGCCAAATAACCCGATTTTCCCGCCTTTTGAGTAGGGCGCCAGCAAATCGAGCACCTTAATTCCGGTGAACAGCACTTCGCGTTTGGTGCTTAGCTCGTCGAATTTCGGAGGCTCGCGGTGGATGGGTAGCCGCGCGGCGTCCTTTACAGGGCGCATGCCGTCGATGGTTTCGCCTATTACATTCATCAGCCGGCCTTTTACAGGGTTGCCTGTCGGCATAGTGATGGTGGACCCGGTGGCATACACCGTTATGCCGCGCTGGAGGCCGTCGGTAGAGTCCATGGCAATGGCGCGCACCGTGTTTTCGCCGATATGCTGCTGCACTTCCAATGAAAGGGTGTGTCCTTGCCGCGGTATTTCCAGCGCTTCATGAATACGTGGAAGCGCCGTCCGCTCTTCATTGTTCTTTTCAAAACGAACGTCCACTACCGGCCCGATCACTTGTGTAACAAAGCCTTTTTTGTAATTGTTGTTATATTCAGCCATCTTTTGAAAGTTAGATTTCAAATGCAAATATCAGAAAAAAATTGCATTTAATGTATTTTCCCTTGGTAAAGTTGTTCTATGGGAAAGATTAAATCCCAATTTTTACCCCACACGATATTACCTTCTTCGAGTTGAAAATCTTTAAACCTTTCAGGATTCCCGTACTTGTTATATTGCGGGTGGGGATGGCGGCACAGGAAATAGCGAAAGTCGATTTCCTGTGCCGTACCGTCGTTAAATACGATATTCAGGGTAAGGTCTTTTACGTAGGTTGCCTCTTTAATGTATAGTTCACGTGCCATAATCAAAACTTCCTTTTAATAACAGTGCTCTTAATCGGTTGTTTCAATACAAAAAATTTAATCCATTTTTGAATAATATTACTTGCATACGCTTGAATAAACCGTTCTGCCGTTTTTGCATCTTTGGACGAAAGCGGTTCAACGCCTCTCTTTGCACGTTGTTTTACTTCCACCAGCAGGCCGTCGTTTATTATCATGTCAAAAATACTTTCACACGCATTATGTATAACATGAACGTGTATAGGTTCGTGCTCATTGGAGTAAAAGTAAAACACAAAGCCGAAGTATTCGAAAATTTTAGGCATAACAATGGTTTATTTTTCCACAAATATACGCAAAATATTCTCTTTCACAAAAAAACCGCCCACCTTTGCGGTGGGCAGAATTTAAAGATTCAAAGATTTCTTACATCTTACATTAACCACTAATCACTAACCGTTAATCACTAATCTTAGGCCGCATTTTTGATTTTTTTCCATCCGGATAATGTCATGATGTAGGCGATAATTGTCAGGATGCCTTCCACCCAGTCGCCAAGCAGGGGAATTAAATCGACGCCCCATCCCACTATGATAAGTATCATCGCCACAAACAGGGTAGATGCGCCAGCGCTCCCTGCAAAGGTGGCCGATTTTTTGAGCTTGCCATACGCCACCAGCATTAAAATGACGGCTATGAGATACAAAATGTCACCGATAATACCCGGAATCAGTGGAAGGATATCCAACGCTACGGCAATCAGCGCGAGGATAAACGCCGTGCGCAAGGATGCGACAGGCTTTTTGTCGGCTTCTTCCAGAATATCGCCGAGTTTCTTTAAGCCGATGATGACCATGATATAGCCCGCACCGATGCCTACCAGCAGCAGATTGACAAAATTGCTCAGTGTACTGCCTGCCGCGCCCGTTGCGTTTGACCTGCCACTGAAAGAAGCCAGCGTATCCACGCCGGAAACCAGGGAGTCGATAGGGTCGAAAATCCCGTAAGCAATCCATGACAGTGAAAACAGCAGGATGCCGTTGAAAATTTTTTTGGTCTCTACAGACCACGATGTTTTGTCCATAATAAAATCTCCTAATTGTTTAACTGTTTAACTGTTTAATTGTTTAATTTCTTTTGTGACGCTTGCCGACGTTTACGGATTTCATGGCTCTAGCTGTGCAGGGTATTGCAAATAATGCCACTGCGCACCGGCGGGGACTTGAGAAGTGTATGTAACAACTCCATCTTTCTTGGTTTTATATGCATAATTCCATCCCTGTTTGAGATGCAGGTTGCTGTATGTATATGTTGTAACGCCATCTTCGGCGATGTAAGAACCCGTAATGCTACAATCGGCATTTACATACATCAACATTCCCTCCCAGTCCGATGTGCCGTGATAAAACGTGCCCACGCGGTTTCCCGATTTGTAGGCATATATAGGCACATCTGCTATCTTTGCATTGGGATTACTCAACGTTATTCCGGCGGGAATAGCGCCGGTCCACACCAAGCTAAGATAGGCGTCGCTAACCGTTGCCGGAAAATTCAGCGTGAATTCGCCGTTACCGAAAGCGGCAGCGGCTATCTCCTGAGCGTTTTCACCGTGATAAATCATCGCCTTCACCGCGTCGATTTCTCCGTTGTAACTGTTGCCGACGTTTACGGTAATCTTGTTATCCACCATTAGGCCGCCCGTACCGCCGCCGTCATCTTCTCCGCCTTTGTCGCAGGAGCACAGTGCTACAACCGCGAACAGGCCGGCGGACGCCATTAATAATAAATGTTTTTTCATTGTTTTATAATTTAAAGATTCCATCCTCACCCCCCGGCCCCCTCTCCCAAGGGCGAGGGGGAGAAACGCTCCCCTCTCCTTCAGGAGAGGGGCTGGGGGTGAGGACTTACGGTATTATCGCACTTTGTATTTCGCTCCAGGGGCCTTTTTCGCCGCGCGTGTTCTCCCAGCACAGGCAGAAATACACGGTCTTGCCGCGCTCGTGGCCTTCAAATTCAAGGGTGAACGGCGTGCGCGTGTCGAACGACGAGTGCACGAGGCCGGCCACATCCACTACAGGCGTGTCGCTGATTACCCACCGGATTTCTGCGCCGTGCTGCCCGGCCGGTTTGGCCTTCGACTTCACGCTCCCCTGGTCGAAGAAGTGAATGATAAGGCGCCGGATAGTGCCGCTGTCGATTTCGAAATCGGGGTAGGTGGTGGATACCGGTGCGGGCGTGCGGGTGGTTTTGTAGATGGGCAGCCCCAGTCCGTCGCGGTCTTCGTCGGTTACCGCGTGGTTGTAGGTCAGGTACTCTTTCACGGCTTGCCGCAGGGCGGCTTTGAGGGCGCCCCTTGCGGTATTCTTCGCCTGCACGCTCAGTTTGGTGCGGGTAGCGGGGGTTTCGGCCGCATCCAGTTTCTGCACAAAATCGTCGCGCAACGCCGCCAGGCTGTTATACACATCATTTGGGAAGCCCAGCCGCGCCATCGCCGTGAGCAGGTAGTTCAAAAATACAATGACCCATTGCCGGAGCAACTGGTCGGTTCTTGGAAGATAGTCTGATTTTTTCATAACTTCTACTGTTTTTAAAGATTTATGTTTAAAGTTTAACAGGGCGTACGTTTACATGGATTATGTGAAGTAGCGCAAAGTTTGTGTGAGGTAGCGCAAAGATTATGTGAGGTAGCGCAAAGTTTGTGTGAGGTAGCGCAAAGTTTGTGTGAAGTAGCGCAAAGACTGTGTGAAGTAGCGCAAAGATTATGTGAGGTAGCGCAAAGTTTGTGTGAAGTAGCGCAAAGACTGTGTGAAGTAGCCGGAATGTTTGGCGTATATAACGATGTAACTAACTGATTGTTAGGATTTTCGTGGAGACCAATTAAAAAATGAGAAATTAAAATTGCCGATATTGCCGTCAGCCTTATTGCCGTCAGTTTTAGCTGACATTTGGCAGTCTCTATCGGCGACATGGTTTTCATAAGTAGCTATTAATTGATTTTCGCAAAGATAAGCATATTTTTTAGAAATCCAAACAAAATTATCGTATCTTTGTTCCGCTTTATATAATTATGTAACAAATGTCTCTTTCGCGTTTTAGTGTTTCTTTGGAAAGCGATTTGCTGGAAGCCTTGGATAATTTTATTGAGACCAATAATTTTCCCAATCGTTCGCAGGCCGTCAGGCAGCTTATTGAGCGTAATGTGGTGGAAGAAAAATGGCAATGTAATAATCTGGTAGCGGGCGCTATTATTCTGGTGTATGATTACCATAAACGTGATATTGCCAAAAAGCTTTCGGAAGTTCAACATGCTTATCGTGAAGAAATATTGTCGGTACAGCGCTTTCAGATTTCGCAGGATACGAATTTCGAAATTGTGGCCGTGCGGGGCAAGTCGTACCGCCTTACCGATTTATCGGACAAGTTGATTACCCTGAAAGGCATATACCACGGTAAGTTGGTTATGACCCGAAGCGCAGCACATCGTCGTCGTTAATTTTTTTTAGTCTGAGCGTAATACTTTTTTATAAATTTATAATACTTTACTGACATGTGTAAAAATTTTTCTTTCATTTCTTTATTGTGCCTTCCCCTCGCAGTGTATGCACAGGATGTGGCGCAAGACAGTATTCACAAGCTCGGAGAGGTGGTGGTTACGGCCAACCGCACGGAGGTAAACCGCAGTAATGTGCCCATGACCATATCGGTGGTAAGTCGCGACGAATTGGAGCAAAGCAGTGAGTCGGCCTTGTTGCCGATATTGTCCGGGCGCGTTCCTGGAATGTTTATTACCGAACGCGGCATTACCGGTTTTGGCGTGGGTAGTTCCGGTGCGGGTAATATTTCATTACGTGGCGT
>JAIRMK010000078.1 GCA_031258755.1 Prevotellaceae bacterium | reverse complement strand
CCGGGTATCATGGCCGCCAAATCTTTGATGTTTCCCATTTTTTTGATTTGCTGGATTTGTTTGTAGAAATCGTCGAAAGTAAACTGGTCTTTGGCTAACTTGCGTTGCAGCCTGCGGGCTTCCTCTTCGTCGATTTGCTCCTGTGCTTTTTCTACCAAACTCACAATATCCCCCATGCCCAATATGCGATCGGCCATACGTTCGGGATGGAACACATCCAGCGCTTCCATTTTTTCGCCCGAGCTGATAAATTTCAAGGGTTTGTTGACTACGGCGCGGATGGAAATGGCCGCACCGCCGCGGGTGTCGCCATCCAATTTAGTGAGCACCACGCCGTCGAAATTCAGGCGGTCGTTAAATTCCTTGGCGGTATTTACGGCGTCCTGACCGGTCATGGCGTCCACCACAAACAGCGTTTCGCTCGGATCGGTAGCTTTTTTAATGGCGGCAATTTCTTTCATCATCTCCTCGTCAATGGCGAGGCGGCCGGCGGTATCGACAATTACCGTGTTGTAACCGCGTTGCTTAGCATACTGAATGGCGTTTAGCGCAATTTGTACGGGGTTCCGGTTGTCTTCTTCGGTGTAAACAGGCACTTCAATTTGATTGCCTAATACCTTTAATTGTTCAATGGCTGCCGGGCGATATACGTCGCAAGCCGCCAGCAGGGGCTGCCGGCCTTTTTTCGATTTGAGATTTAACGCCAGTTTGCCTGAGAAAGTAGTTTTCCCTGAACCTTGCAGTCCTGCAATAAGAATGATGGCCGGGTTTCCCTTGAGGTTGATGTCTGTGGCCTGCCCGCCCATGAGCATGGCCAGCTCATCGTGTACGATTTTGGTGAGCATCTGTCCGGGGCGTACCGATTTCAACACCTCCTGCCCCATAGCCTTTTGCTTTACGTCGTCGGTAAACGTTTTGGCCACTTTATAGCTCACGTCGGCGTCGAGCAGCGCCCGGCGGATGTCTTTCAGCGTTTCCGCCACATTGATTTCGGTGATGCGCCCTTCGCCTTTCAGCAATTTAAAGGCGCGCTCGAGTTTATCTGATAAATTCTCAAACATACGTTTTATGAAAATGAACACAAAGATAGTAAATTAAAATAAAATAGTAATAGGTATATTTTTGCTATCTTTGCGAAAAGATATTATTTTCGTGCAAACTATTCGTTTTCATATTGCTGAAATCGCCGCTATTATTCAGGCGCGGCGTGTTTCGTGTCGCACTGATGACGCTGGCGTCACCACCCTCCTCACCGACAGCCGGAATGTGTCCATCGCCGAAGGGTGTTTGTTTTTTGCCCTGGTGAGCGCCCGCAACGACGGACATAAATATATTGAAGATTTGTATCGCAGGGGCGTGCGGCATTTTGTGGTACAATACGTGCCCGAACACATGAAAAACCACACGGATGTTGATTTTCTGGTGGTGGATAACACGCTGGATGCCTTACAGCAATTGGCTGCTGCATATCGCCGGCGGTTTGCGATGCCGGTGGTGGGCATTACCGGAAGCAATGGGAAAACCATTGTAAAGGAGTGGCTGGCTTACCTTCTGGCGGAAGACCGGAAAGTGGTGAAAAGCCCGAAAAGCTACAACAGTCAGATTGGCGTGCCGCTTTCGGTGTGGGAAATAGCGCCCGGCGACGAGCTTGCGGTGTTTGAGGCAGGAATGTCGCAGCCCGGCGAAATGGAACGACACCGGAAAGTGATACAACCCACTATCGGCGTCTTTACCAATATTGGTGCGGCGCACGACGAGCATTTTACGAACGCCACGCAAAAAATTGAAGAGAAATTAAAATTGTTTGAAGGGGTTCAAACGCTTATTTATTGTGCCGACCACGAGCATATCGCACAACAGATTGCGAAAAACGAAACATTAAATCATGTGCCGGCATTCACCTGGGGCTATGCGCCGGCAAGCGTTTTGCGGCTCATTAATGTAGCGGTGCAGCCGGACAAAACCACCGTCGAAGCAAGCTACAAGCACGATACGCTCCGGCTTGATATTCCTTTCCCCGACAAAGCATCGCTCGAAAATGCCATGCACTGCTGGGCGCTCATGCTGTTGCTGGGCTATTCGCAAAGCGTGATTGCACAGCGGATGAAAACCCTCCCGGTGATTGAAATGCGGATGGAACTGAAGGAAGCCATTAACCACTGCTCGGTCATTAACGACAGCTACAGTTCCGATTACAACTCGCTGCAAATAGCGGTTGATTTTCTGAGCCGGCAACAACAGCATCCTAAAAAAACAATTATCCTGTCGGATATTTTGCAGAGCGGGCGCGATGAGCACGATTTGTATAGTGAGGTAGCCCGCTTGCTCGAAGCAAAAAAAATAGACCGTATAATCGGCATAGGCCCTGTGATTTCAAGCCAAGCCGGTAAATTCACCATAGAGAAAACGTTTTATCCCGATACCGGAACGTTTCTTCAGACGTTCGATTTCTCCACTTTTTATGACGAAACGGTATTGCTGAAAGGCGCACGGGTATTCGCCTTTGAGAAAATCGACAAAGTTTTGCAACAAAAGGCGCATGAAACCGTGTTGGAGATTAACCTGAATGCGTTGGCGCACAACCTGAATTATTTTCGTTCAAAACTGGCTCCCGGCGTGCGTTTGATGGCTATGGTCAAGGCGTTTTCCTACGGTAGCGGAAGTTATGAAATAGCCAGCCTCTTGCAATTTCACCGGGTCGATTATCTTACGGTGGCTTATGCCGATGAAGGGGTGGCGCTGCGCAAGGCCGGCATCACCATGCCTGTGATGGTGATGAACCCCGAAGCGCAAAGCCTCGACGCTATGCTTCGTTATAAGCTGGAGCCCGAAATATACAGCTTCCGGGTGTTGCAGCTATTTCATGAGCGGGTGAAACACCATGCGCCGGCGCAGCTTCCGGTGAATATTCATATCAAATTAGACACCGGCATGCACCGGCTGGGCTTTGAAGAAAAAGATCTTCCGCAATTGTTGCAGGAGTTAAGTAATATGCCGCAATTGCGTATTGCTTCCGTGTTTTCGCATTTAGCGGCGGCCGACAATGCGCAGTTCGATGACTTTACCCGGCAGCAGATAGACACGTTCCGTCG
>JAIRMK010000027.1 GCA_031258755.1 Prevotellaceae bacterium | reverse complement strand
CGCTGTTGCCACCGTGATAAAAGGCGTAAGCTGTGCGGCAAGCTGTTCATTGAAGCCGTGAATGAGCGGCAATTCATGGATGCTGTATAACTGACCGTAATTTTTGCGGTATTCGAGCAAACTTTGGATTTGAAAATCGGTGAGCAGCTGCAATCCGGCCAACTCCTCGGCCGTGGCGCTGTTGAGGTTTAGCGGGTGTTCAAGCAGCGACTCGTAGCACTCGTATAACGCGGCCATGTCGGGGTCTTCCTCTTCGGCGCGCCCGGCGATGTCTTCAATAATTTGCCTTACCGCATCGGGCAAATCATCGCTTTGCGCGCGGGCTGGCGTCCATAAAAGCAGGAAAAGAAACAGCGGAGTAGCGGTTAATAATCTTTTCATCGGCGTGTCATACTAAATGAAAGTTGTGGCGAAAAACCTAATACAGGATGGCGGTATAAGGCAAAATCAATTTGAAAAATACGATATTTGTAGCCCAATCCGTAATGTACTTCAAAAGGCTGCGACAACACGCCTAACCGGATATATAACATGTTAAATGTATAATATTCCGCGCCTGTTTTTATGCGTAGCGGCGCGTAGACGTCTTTTTCCACTTCGACGCATAATGAAATAACCGGCGCTATTTCGTAGCCCAAGCCCCAGTGGAAGATGACCGGCAGCCGGTCGCGCGCCTCGTTGTTGAAGTGCGAGAAACTGAGGTTCGACACGTAAACGCCCATGGAAAGGCGGGGAAGCGGCGTGACATAGATGCCGGCGTCGGCGCTTAGCGCAAAGGCGTTGTGATATTCGGCCGGAAAGCGTATCAGGTGAGCGTGGAAACCAACGCCTGCGGCGATGTGGTCCCCTAATTTTCGCCCTGTTTGAATTCCGAAGCGGCTTTCGCCTTGCTCCGAGAAACCTGTGTTGGCAAGCGTGAGGCCAATTCCTCCGCCCAATACAGGGAGTACGGCAGCGAATGCGTCAATGCCCAGCTCGGGTATCGAGTAGCGCTGTTCGTGTTGAATACCTGCGGCGAAGGATGGGGACATGCCCAATCCCGCCGGGTTTGTAAGTGCCGACCACACGTCCGTTTGAAGCGTGGCGATGTTCCCCATTCCCACAGCCGCCGCTCCCAGCGGATATAATCCTGTTTGGGCGCTGAGCGTGGTAGAAATGAAGAACAGGCAAGCCAGAGTGGAAGTTTTGCTGTTCAAAACAAATAATTTTTTAAACCTTGAACTTAAATTGTATTTTGTGCAATTCGTGGTTGGCGGTGGTGATTTTTTGGGCTAAATTATATTTAAATTGTTGAATTTTCGCAAACAGGTCGATGTCGGAAATGGCGAGGATTTGTGCGGCGAGTATGCCGGCATTTCGTGCGCCGTCGAGCGCTACGGTAGCCACAGGAATACCCGCAGGCATTTGGAGGATGGAGAGCATGGAATCCCATCCGTCTACGGAATTTGACGATTTTATGGGAACGCCAATCACAGGCAGTGGCGTGAGGGCGGCAATCACACCGGGCAAGTGGGCAGCGCCGCCTGCGCCGGCAATAATCACCTTAACTCCCCGGGAGTGCGCTTCTTTGGCGAAGTTAGAGACCAAATCGGGTGTGCGATGTGCCGATAAAGCATTCATCTCGAACGGTATTTCAAAATCATCCAAAAACTTAGCCGCTTCCTCCATCACCTTCAAGTCGGAGGTACTTCCCATAATTATGCTCACTAATGCCTTCATCTAAAAATAAAATTTAGAAAAAACAAAAATAATACTTATTTTCGCAAATAAAAAATTGACGATGAAAAAAATCACGTTACACGATAAAACTTTTGTACTTTCTATTGCCAATGACGACATTCAGAAAGCGATAGCAAAGGTGGCACAGCAAATAAATGCCGACATGGCGGGAGAAAATCCCTTGTTTATTAGCTTATTAAATGGGGCTTTCATGTTTACAGCCGACCTTCTGAAGTTGATGGATATGGTTTGCGAGGTGTCGTTTATTAAATATTCTTCCTATGCAGGCACACAATCAACCGGAAAAGTAACGGAACTGATAGGCTTGAACACGGATATTAAAAACCGCACGGTAATTATTTTGGAAGATATTATCGATACGGGGGCGACCATCGCCCGGCTTCTGGAAGATTTGGCGCGCCTGTCTCCGAAAACGGTGAAAATTGCCACGATGCTGTACAAACCGGCGGCGTTCAGGGAGAATTTTAAAATTGATTATGTGGGCATGGAAATTCCTAATGATTTTATTGTAGGCTATGGGCTCGATTACGATGAAATAGGACGTAATCTTAGAGATATTTATGTTTTAGATAAATAGGAGACACACTTATGTATAATGTCGTGTTATTTGGCCCCCCCGGTGCGGGAAAAGGGACGCAGGCCGCGTTGCTGGTGGAGCGGCATGGATTTAAACATTTTTCTACCGGCGAGCTGCTGCGTGATGAAATTAAACGGAACACGCCGCTTGGGAAAGAAGTACAGCACTTGATAAACGCCGGCTCTTTGGTCCCTGATGCGGTGGTGATTGATTTGATTAGCGAACGGCTGGAGCAATATAAGGAAAGCAAAGGGTTTATTTTCGACGGGTTTCCGCGCACCACGGCGCAGGCCGGGGCGCTCGACCGGATGCTCGCCGCGCATGGCGCCGAAATTCATGTCGTGATTGCACTGGATGTGGCGGAAGAGGTAATTGTCCGGCGGCTGCA
>JAIRMK010000159.1 GCA_031258755.1 Prevotellaceae bacterium | reverse complement strand
GCAATATTTCCATCATATCAGTAATTGTTTTTGAGCAGGATTCAAACAGTTCTTTTACTTTTTTTTCATCAGCTAATTCCATCACTGATTTTGGCTCGTTGCTGTTATTCTTTTTCATTTTCTTTTCCATCATTATTGATGGTTAATTTTTTAATTTTACTTTCTAATTCCATAATATTCTCATGTAAAACGCATATCATCTCATATAGCGCACTCGTGGTGTCGTTGTTGTTATGCGATTGCATGTAAGCATTGTATATGTCATTATATCTGTCTTTTTTACACATAATTCAACTATTTATAAGGGTTAATTTCTAATTTGTTTGCGTCCACCGCCAAGCCTTCGTCAATCAGGCCGCGATAGTCGATTTTGAGCGCGTGGAGGTAGTCGAAAAGCTGATAATAATTCTCAACATACCCATTGTTAAATGAAATTGAGAAACCGGGACGAAAATGTTCGATGTATTCAAAATAGCCCCATTTGCTTTTTCCCATCTCGAAATACGCATATTTGTGTATAAAATTCCAATTTATGTTAGGGAAGGAAATTTTTGCGCACTCCACAATCGGGATTATCTCCTCGCCGTTGTGCGTTATCGGGCGGTACAGGTCGGAGAGCGGGCGGAGAATGGGAATTACTTTCGATAAATTAAATGCGTCAGTGTCAAATTTGTTATCGATATAATAATCAACGAGTATTATTACATTATCCCACATTTGAATTCCTGATACTTCATATAGCAAAGAATTATCTTTGCACTTAAAAACAAGCAATTTATGCGGCAAATAGCCGGCGATGTCTTTTAATTCTAATGTTCTCATATTAATTAAAAATTAGTTGATTGCGCCCTTTCAGGGCTTGATTTCTTATTAATTTGCCTTCACACAGGGCGTTGCCCTGTGCTAATTTGCCTTCACACAGGGCGTTGCCCTGTGCTAATTTGCCTTCACACAGGGCGTTGCCCTGTGCTAATTTACCTTCACACAGGGCGTTGCCCTGTGCTAATGATTTCGGGCTTTCAGCCCTTTTGGTCGCTATTCTTTTCATTTTATTATTTTTTGATAAAATTCTATAAATATTGTTTTCATTGCTTTTCCTCCTCTGTTATAAATGTCAAGTATTCTTCAATCTGTTGTTTCAACTTCACTTTAAGACCTTTGCGCTTATTCATTAAATGAAACGACCGCATGATAGTTAACATGTTGTTAATGATTGTCAGGTTTTCGGCTGATATTCCGGTAGCTGCAAAAACGTTAAACTCGGCGTCATTGATGTTTGTAAGTCCTAAAAGAGCAGTTATTTCTTTTTTCTTCATCGCTGTTCCTCCTTTTCCAAAATGGTCAATATTTCGTCCAACAGCGCGCGCTCGGCAGATTCGTAGGTGTCGTAACCTCCTGTCCATTCAAATTCAGGCTGTCCTTCTTCCAAAAACAAAACGCCTTTGTATACTGAATAGTCATCATACTCTACGTTGTTCGGTATCCCTTTTTCATCTCTCACCCACTTCAACGCCAGGGCTACGGTGGGGGGCGGGTATATACGCTTTAAAACCACTATCTATTCGTTCTTTATAAAAAGATTTTTCAAATGGTATTTTAAAATAGGCATTTGCCTTACTATTAAATGGGAATATTTTATTCGTTTCCCAGTCAAAGCCCAAAGCCTTGAGTTTCTTTGCCTGCTCGAAAGTAACGAGCTGTAGTTGTTTTGTGTTCATTTTTTGTAATTTTTAGGCATGTTAGTAAATAGGCATTCAAAATATAAATCACGGAATTGCTCATGTGCATACACGGCGAGTTCACGTGTTTTAAAGCAAAGCCGGGAGCCGACAAGCGCAGGCGAATCCGGTTGGGCGAAATACGTAGACGCGTAAGCGAAGCCCGCAGCCGCGCCGTCAGACGCAATATAGAACCAATTCCAATACTTCCGCTCGTTCCAATTTTGGAAATCAGGTTCCCATCCCTCGTTAAGTGCGCGGATAATAATAATTAGCTTGTAATAAGCAATAATGTTCTTACTGTCTTTTTTGGACAGGTTTTCTACGATAGGCAGGCTTTCGGGATTCAACCCCAAAACCTCGCAAGCGTCCTCAAACGTCTTGACTTTTTCTGTAATGTTTACTTTTGTTTTCATTATATAATATTTTTAGTTAATGTTTTCACTGTTTTCTCGCACAGCACCCGTGCCATGTTTACCTCCACAGCGTTGCCGATATACTTCTTTTGCTTTGCCTGCGTACCGATGAGCGTGTAATCCGCAGGAAAGCCCATTATCCGCTTTAGTTCCGGTATTTTCAGCATTCGCATTTTGATATCGATAATGCCGTATAATGCCATAAATTCCTTTATTTTTCGCATCGGCTCGCTGTCGGTGTCGTAACACTCAATCGCTATTTGCCCGATATCGGTTGTGATGAGGTACGGCGGCTTCTTGTCCATGCGGGCTATTAAAGTGAAGCATGGGTCATCCACCGAGCGACCCGCGTTGAAGAATTGCGGATTCATCAAATAATGCCATTTCCTGTTGGCGGTGATGGTTTGGGAAGGCTCTGTTACCGCGCTGCCGACATTGGAAAAGTTGGTATTCATTATCCACGGTGTACAGCTAACTACTTTTTGTTTGGGTGTCGTAAGCACCGCCGGGCAGACCTCATCAATGGACGAATGTTGCCCGCCGCCGGAATATTCATTCACCAAGAATTTCGGTTGCACAAGTTCCTGATTGCCGCCGGTAGCGGTTATGGTTCGGGCGGGCTGTTCTGTCGAAAAAACTTTGCTGTTTGGCTTGCCGCTATTGCGTTGCTGAATGAAACTTGCATTTATTAATGCATGGTGGTCAATAGGCGTTACCGTGTGCGCGGGTTCTTCTATGGATATGTTTTTGCTTTCAGGGTGCCCGCTATACTGTTTTGATAAAAATTTCGCTTCTACTTTCGCAAACCGGTTTTCGGTAGTAACTACGCCGCAAGGCTCATCTACCGACTTCGCGGTTCTGTTAATTCTGCTTTCAAAATTCTTTCCATTGCCATAGTATGCGGATAAGAAATTATCTTTCCCTCCCGCCACAAACTTTATCAATCCGGCATAAATACGCTCCAATGTCTTATCCGAAAGTGGCTTTTTGCGTGTGAATATGCTTTCTCCTTCGTCTGAAAAATCCAAAACATCCTTTACCGGCTTCCACTTTTGTAGCTCTCCGAACAGTCCCGGTCGCGGAGACTTTGCGTGGGTTGGCTCCGGCCATGCTATCGGTAGCCCATGCTTCGCGAACTGACCGAAGAAACGCTTCCGGCTGGTATATGCGCCGTAATTGGCTGCGTTCAAAATGCGATATGCATAGGAAAAGCCGTATTTCTTTACATGTTCTACCCAACGTGTATAACTTTTCCCTTTTTCTTTACTGATTGGTTTGCCATTTTTATCCAAATCTCCCCAGCACATAATCTCCTCCACGTTTTCAACCTGAATGTAGTCAGGATTGATTACTTCGATATAGCGATACAGGTGTTTGGCGAGTGTACGGCTGTCGGCATCGCGTGGCCGCCCGCCTTTGGCCTTGCTGAAATTGGTACATTCAAGCGAAGCCCACAACACTACCAATGCGCCGGAATAGCGTGCCTTCATTTTCTTGACATGCGCCACCAGCGGCGACAGTTCCAACGTGCGGATGTCTTCCGTGAAATGCAGTGCATCCGGGTGATTGGCCGCGTGGCTGGCTATGGCGTTGGCATCGTGGTTCACGCAGGCAATGACTTTGGCGCATTTCCGGCCGTTGTGCCGTGCGCTCTCCACACCGGTAGACGTGCCGCCGGCGCCGCAAAACAGGTCTATGTACAGCAGGTTAATCATAACCATTTACTTTATTTCTGAAAATATGTTTTACAACAAAAGCCTTTGCGCGGCCTATACTCCTTAAAATCGCAACTTCGTAAAATAGCCTTATCGTTTGCCCACCTTGCCATGTCGAGTTGCCACTGCGGAATTACCTGTTTGGGCGTAAAATCCCGGTATGGTTGCGCGAATGGCATAATATCCAAATCTTGCAAAAAGTTTATCCGGTCATAGCTGCCTTGCAAATCGGTCAAAAGGACGTAAGCAAAAAGGCGAGACGGTTTTAATCCTGCCCCGCGCAACAGTTCGGCAGCTTGCGCAACGGTGTCCATCATCGCCGGAGTGTCGCAAGCCATCCGGAGGGGATTTAGCCATTTGATTTTTGCAAGCAGTTTCTGAATGGCGGGGTTGGAAACTATTAACCGCGCATCCAAGCCCTGATTGAAATCCACCCGGCAGCCTGTCTTGGCTATCTTTTCGAGTTGCGCCATTCCGTATTCGCCGGCGGCAAGAATGTTGTTATCCATCAGTATCGCCTGTTTTCTTCCTTGCAAAATTTCTTCAATATCCGTATAAGGCTTGACTGTTCCTTCCTTTTGCGGAACAATGCACCAGGGGCAATGACGGATACAACCGCGCGTAAGGAAACCGTAGGCCGTTTTGCCGTCATACCACTTGGAAATAGGATATAATGAATAATCCGGCTGATGATTATCAATTTCGGCGGGTAGCTTCTTGGTTATGTCGTAACCGGAACCGCCAAACTCCACAGCGTCGGCCTGAATAGTTGTGCAAATGTCGGGCGTGAAGGTAAACACCTTTGAAATATACACCTTGTCGTATCGTTCAAAATAGTTTACCCATTCCACAACATCTTCCCGCAACTTGTGGTACGCCAAAATCTTCATCAGCGCCAAGTTTGGGAAATTGTGCCCGTCAACGTCTATCAGTCCAATTTTCATCATAACCACATCCCTAATTCGTTTCTTAGCCGCTCTTCGGCCATTTCTATATATTCGGGATTGAGTTCAATCCCGATGAAATTTCTATTGAGTTTCCGCGCGACCACGGCGGTGGTGCCGGAACCCATGAAGGGGTCAAGCACGATACCGTTCTCCGGGCAGCCGGCCCTGATACAGGGTGTAATAAGCTTCGGCGGGTAGGTGGCAAAGTGGGCGCCTCGATACGGTTTGGTGTTTACACTCCATACACTGCGCTTGTTGCGCATATACACGCCGTCTTTTATTGTCCACCGCTCGTGGCTACGAGCGGCAAACGTTTGTGGGCTTAATCCCGTTATTCCGGGTTGCGAATATTTGTGGCTTCCTTTCATTCGTGTATCCTTGCGGCCGTCATAGGCGGCGGTCTCCATTATCGCTTTATTATCGTAATAATATTTTCTTTTTTTTGATAGTAAAAACATATACTCGTGCGCCTCGGTGCAACGGTCGGTAACGCTTCTCGGCATCGGATACGGTTTGTGCCAAATTATATCCTGCCGAAGCCACCAGCCTGCATTACGCAGGGCGAAGGCGAGCATCCACGGGATACCTATAAGGTCTTTGGGCTTTAATCCGGGAACTAATGTTGGCTTCGTGGCATGAGAGGCGACATTCGTGTGCTGTTTCCATTCCTTTTTACAGGTGTTACCGCCATTCTTTCCGCTACCATTATAGCTGTCGCCAATGACAATCCACAGCGTGCCGGTAGGCTTCAAAACACGCCGTACCTCCATGAACACTTCCACCAGCTTGGAAATATACGCTTCGGGCGTGTCTTCCAAGCCGATTTGATTGTCAATGCGAACGGCTCCGCACTTTTTACAACGGTTTTTAGGAGGCTTTGAATTTCCTCTAATGCTTGATTGTTTGTAGTTTTCAAATCCTTTTTCTTCTCTCGCAGAGTGTAGACAGTTTGTATCGCCGCCTTCCCATGTCGCCGTTCCGTAGTCCCGTAGCCCGTAATATGGCGGCGAGGTTACGCAGCAGTCCACGCTATTGTCCGGCAGTGTCCGTAATACTGCCAGCGCGTCTCCGGGTATGATGGTGTTGGGGGTCATCTAATATCCAAGAATTGTTTTATTTCTTCGAGCAACCGTTCTTTGTCGTGAAATTCTCTAAGCCCGAAAATTGCTTTTAAATAATTAATTTTTTCAGTGTCGGTCTTGAACTCGTGAATAGCGGCTATGTCTTTACCACGGCGCTTCAATTCATCCAATAATACCTCTGTGGATATTTTGTCCACATAATCGTCAAGGTCAATTTCTATGCGTGCCATAATTTTGTTTTATTTAATTTCTAATTGTATTGCAAAACCAAACTCTTTCATTAGTGTTTCTTCCTGCCGCAGGGGGGGGGGTATTCCGCGTTATAGTCGCGGAAGATTGTGCGCTGCCGTGTGACAATGTTGCTGCCCTTGCGCCGCGCCCGGAATATCATTCTATACATGCGTTGTTTATTCATGGTTTTATCTTTAAATAGTTGTTAATTGCTTCGATAAATTCATACGCCGACCGGCAAACAGCGTACTTATAGCCACTGAATACCGCCCGTTTTTCAAAGTCTTTTTGCGCCGGGGTTTGCCGCCCGTGTTCTGTCTTCATTTCTACGAACAGGCCGCAATGCTTGCCGGAAGGCATCGCAAGAAAAAGGTCAGCCACACCCGCCAACACGCCCTCGCCCTTCATTATCGCTGCCTCCACCTTACCGCGCCGCCCACCGTTTGGGATGGCAAAAAGGATGTAGCCGGGATATTGCAGCCTAAACCACCTTACGCATTGCTGTTGTATTTTACTTTCTTCGTATCTCATATAATATAAATTCTATTTCTAACGCTTTTATTGCCGCGTCAATTCGGGCGATTTTTTGGTTTTCGCCATAGCCCGTAAACGCACTCCCGTCGGGTAGAATAACATCCACCGCTATATCCGGTGAATACGAAATTATTTCCGTCTTGATGGATTGTCCATATTTTTTTTGTACGAGCTCGTTGAGCTCGGATACAGGGTTTATGCCTTGTGGCGCAACCCTTGCTTTTTTGCTTGGTGCTGTAATAACGCCGTTCCGCATATATTTCTTCGCCGCATTGACGACGAAGTGAATTTCGGATAGCTTTACGCGCTTTTGTTTGCACGTATCTACCCATTTTTGTAAATTTTTATTTTCGGAAGAAAATGAAAATTTACCGTCAGCCTCGACAAAGGTGAGGTATGCGTTTTCTGTGATTTTTTGTTTCATTTTTTTATAATTTTCTGCCCTCTTACTGCTTCGGGCGTTGCATATTCTTTTACATTCCGTGTACGCCGGCCATGCGCATCTCTTCCTTTTCCTTGCTGATGTCGGCTTTGATTTCGTCAATATTCATCATATCCCTTAAAAAAGTAATGTACATCCATTAAATAGCTTCCCCTTTTTATCCAGATTGGGATAAACGGGCAGTCTTCTGACATTGAACTTTGCGCAGAAAGCGCTACATCCAATGAACTTGTAAAAACCAATGGGATGCCACACAGTGATTCATCATCAAAATCATCATCCAAACATAACAAGAAGTCTGGATGGTTACTCATTCTTCTGAGCCCTGCGGCTATTTTTTCAATCATTCTTCTTTTTTCCATTGTGATTATTGTTAAAATGGTAAATCGTTATATTGTGTTCTTTAGCGCTTTTAAGTTGAGGTTGATG
>JAIRMK010000150.1 GCA_031258755.1 Prevotellaceae bacterium | reverse complement strand
GGGGGCGTTGCGCAGGTGAAGCGGGACGGGCAAATCGCCGGTTTCGGCCACCAGCGCCGCCGCTGTTTCAATGGCCATGTAGGTGCTGTTGCTTTTGGGCGAAGTGGCAAGATATACCGCCGTTTCCGAAAGAATAATCCGCGCCTCCGGCATGCCGATTTTGTGTACGGCGTCGAAGCAGGCATTGGCCAGCAATAAGGCGTTGGGATTGGCGATGCCAATGTCTTCCGAAGCCAAAATCATCATGCGGCGGGCAATAAACAGCGGGTCTTCGCCGCCGGCCAACATGCGGGCGAGGTAATATACCGTCGCATTCGGGTCGCTACCGCGCATACTTTTAATAAAGGCAGAAATAATATCATAGTGTTGCTCGCCGTTTTTGTCGTAGAGCGCAATGTTTTCCTGCAGACGTTCAACAATCACCTCGTTGCTGATTACAACGGTTTCTTCGGCGCCGTAAGTACCCACAATAATGTCGATGATATTGATCAATTTTCGGGCATCGCCGCCCGAAAAGCGGAATAACGCCTCCGTTTCCAACACTTCAAACTTTCGCGTTTTGAGGCACACATCCTTTTTAAGCGTTCGGTCAAGTAGAAGCTGTAACTCGTCTACTGTCAGCGATTTCAACACATACACCTGACAGCGGGAGAGTAGGGGAGAGATCACTTCAAACGAAGGATTTTCCGTAGTCGCCCCGATCAGCACCACCGTGCCGTTTTCCACAGCGCCCAACAGGGAATCTTGTTGCGCCTTGCTGAAGCGGTGTATTTCGTCAATAAACAAAATGGGCGGTTTTGAATTGAAAAAACGCTGGTTTTTCGCTTTTTCGATAACCTCGCGCACATCTTTCACGCCAGAATTGATGGCCGAGAGCGCGAAGAAATGTCGTTCGAGCCGGTTGGCGACAATGCGCGCCAAAGTTGTTTTGCCGACGCCCGGCGGTCCCCAAAGGATAAATGAAGCAATGTTGCCCGAATCAATCATGGCGCGCAATACAGCGCCCGGAGCCACCAAATGTGACTGTCCCACATACTCGTCCAAATGCTGCGGACGCATACGTTCTGCCAAGGGCGTAGTGGGTATTGAGGGGGTAGGCATATCCTGTACAATTTTTACAAATATAAGGAATAATATTGAAAATGTGTTCTCAAAATACGCTACTTAACATAATATAAATTATGTCGTTTTTATAATCAAAAAAAAACAGACATAAAATACTATCCTACAGCCTTATTCCGCCGCGCGAGATTTTATAACTACCATAACGGCGACCAGAGCGGCGACCACGAGAAAATGTACGACGCCGACGAGAAAACGAACGAGAAGACCTGAAGCGTGCCATGAGATATAATATTTAAAAATTTGAGAAAATTTCATAATGCACAAATATACAACCTTAAAACAATATTTATATTAAGAGAATATTAATAAATCGTTAAATAAATATTAAGAAAAAACCTTATGGCCAGCCCTATCGCCAGCCCATATAAGACACTCATTAATAATGAGGTGTCAATTAGCATTAATATATCAAGTAAAGTATTAATGCTAAAAAAGCGCCTGGCGGCGCTAAAGAAGACATTCCGCGGGCACCCCCATGGGGGGCGCCCTTGCGAATGTCAAACTACTCTATCGCATATATACGATAAACAATAATCGAAAAAAAAGCAATAGCCGCCACTGGCGACTACTCTTACGCTCCACTACTCTCGCTACGCTTTCGTAGTTTCGCTTACCGGAGCAGTCGCCGGCGGCGGCTGCTCTTTCTCATCTTTCTTCTTCTTAGCAGCTTTAACCTCTGCACTGACCTTCTCAGATAAAGCTTCAAGATTACGACGATGTAAATCAACATCAACCAAATCAAAATCCGGACGCTCAGAAGGATCAACATCCTCAAAATCAAGATTTTCACGATCATCATACAAGGGCTCCCGGGCACAAGCCGGAGCAATACCGCGCGTATAGCGCTCAAGCAAATCACGAACAGTTAAAGACTGATCCGGAACTGTCATCGAGGGCTCATCACTGAGAACCTCATAACATCCTACATCAGCAGGATCATACTTATAAGGAGTAGAAAAATGCATATACATATATATTATAGTGTAGGGGTACCAAACTTAGGCATAGGACGAATTGCTTTGCAATTATGATATACCTGAGCATACAACTTATGAACAGACGGATCTGTAACAGCAAAAATACGATGCGTAGGATCAGAAGAAACAAAAGCAGCATTCAAATTAGGACGCGAAGAAAAACTACGCGCCATGTGCCAATACGACATATTAGAACGAAAATCGCCATGAACCGTATTAGGAGCATACTTATACTCTGCATACCGGGGCGTATAGCCAAATGTAGACTCATTAACATCAGCATCAGAACTTACGTACAACTCCTTATTCAGTATGGGCTGTTCGCCCAAATGTGCGAACGACGGCCAAAAATAATCGAACTTATCCGATTTAAAAAACTTTTTGGGCACACCTTGAAAATAAGCCGTACGCGGCAACACAGACATGATACCAATCACAAAACCATGCTCTTCAAAAAATTTTTTGAAACCATGCGTATTACCTACGGCTACACCATGGCCGGACATATTACCCTGAGGCGTCACGTCATCGGAAGCCGACGTCTGTAGAACCTCAGAAATCACAACAGGCGACTTACCGCCTCCAAGAAACTCAGGA
Organism: Prevotellaceae bacterium; assembly: GCA_031258755.1. Taxonomy (GTDB): domain Bacteria; phylum Bacteroidota; class Bacteroidia; order Bacteroidales; family UBA932; genus JAIRLC01. The sequence goes on along the minus strand of JAIRMK010000150.1, from coordinate 10,326 downwards.
CGCTGAAGCCGGGCATCAGAAGAACGAACACCAAAATGCGATAAAATCTGCTCTATATAACGCGAACCCGCACGCGCATTCTTTTCGAGCCACTCCTGCAAACGCAACGCACGACGCCACTCATTAATAGTAGATGATGAAGCATCAGACAAATCAGCCTGAAGAGATCCTCTAGGATCTAAACCAAGAGGCTGAGTAGGAGCACCAGAAGATCCAATACCATAAGGAGAACCAGGAATCATAGGAAACCTAGTAGACTGAAGATCGCCAATATCAACGCGAGAACCAACAGAATTAACAAACTCAGGCGGATTACCTATAGGAAAACCATCAAACACAACAGGCGCAGACTCACCGAGAGGCAACAACACATCCGCACCACGTTGCGGCCATGGCAAAGCACTGGTGAAGTAATCCTTCTCCCAAGACCGACGACGAAGCTTACATATAGAGCCAATATCAGCAGAAGAAACAGTCGAACCTTTACCAAACACAACCTCAGGAGTCAACGTCTGATCACGATAAAACTCATTATAAATCAACTGATAGGAACGAAAAGGAAGCGAATTTACAAAAAACTCAGAAAAAGAAGGCGACGGAGGAACCGCTGGAAGCGAAGGCAAACCAAGATAATCAGACAATGAACCATCTAAAAAAAGAGTCGGATCAGGAGTATCAAAGACATTAAAATTAGGAAAAACAGTCTCATCCTGACCATCAACACCTCCGGTAATAAAATCCTGCCACTTATCGAACACAAGACGATTAGGCACATAAAAAAAGTGCGTATATACATTCACACGATGCATCATTGGCGCCAACATAGGCGCCAAACGAATAAACAACTCAGTATTAAGCCTAAAACTATCACCAGGAACGACCTCTTCCAAAAAAATGGGAACCAAATCACCCATATTAAATGAAAGCTTTCGTTCATGGGATAAGTCAAAGACATTGCGTTTAGGACGCTTAACCTTTACAGATGTGAACAAACGATTTGACATAATATTACAAATTTAAAATGATATTCCAAACATAGTCAATAACTTAGCAATCAAACGCTGCCATATGGGATCATGAGTCGATACACCGAGAGCATTAAGCTCAGACTCTATCTGCTTAGAAACAGCCTCAGAACTCAAAATACGACCTTGAATACGCTTATTGCTAATATCAACATCTAAAGCCTCAAGATCACGCACAGAACGCTGATAATTTGCACGCTTAGCCTCATAAGCATAACGCTGCATATGAGAACGACGATTTGAAAGCGAATCAAGTTCAACATCATCAGACCATAATCCAAGCTCAATACTATTATCAAATGAAGCACGCCATGCCTGTTGAGCCGCTAACGCGGCCTGCTCAACAAGCAAATCATTCTGAACCTTAACATTATCAACCTGAGCAGCCTTGTAAGACAAATCAAGATAATGTCCAAGAATAGCCAAACGCTCGAGACCTTCGAGCTTCTCCGGGGACACATTCGCACGCTGATAGTTACCGACAGACTGGGCATTGCCAGAGGAACCTTGACCATAAATAAGATTAGGATTTAAACCAGCCTGAGAAAAACGCTGCATCTGAGCAGCCGGCGTATTATACGCATTCTGCTTATTCCACATGGCCTCCTGCCAGGCCATCTGCTCACGGCTAAGCTGAATATTAGCCTCATTAGAAGCAGAAACAGCATCACGATTGGAAATAATACCATAAAGATTAACACCAGCATCAACAGCAGCACTAATATATGGAGCTATACCACTTCCCATACCTTTAAATGCAAGAGCAGCAAGAGCACCATAACCAATAGCCGGCTCAAGCCATTGCTCATTAATACGTAAAGAATTGGCAGACAAAGCATAAGAATCAGATACTTCACGACCATTAACATCAATAGGATACATATCCATATCATAATTTCCTCTTATTTAACTGATTATAAACACGACGAGTAATAGCCTGCTTAGACAAATCAGCAAGCTGAAACACATTGTCACCAGACCGAGTAACAGACTCATCAGGGAGAGACACAAGACGCTCTGTCTGATAACGTGAAGACATCATACGACGCTGAACATCAGTATATATCTTATCTTTGTAATAACGCGGCATAGAAGCATGAACACCATCAAATAAAGGCACATAAGAACGACCTAAAACATCGTCCTGGTGCCACTGCTTCATGTAAGAAACATAATCCTTACCAAGACCTTTCGACACAAGATGAAACGGCGGGGTAAGACCTTCAGGAAAAAAAGACTTAGAAATCATATACTTAGTAGTATAGGCAATAGACGCATCAGTAACAGTACCAACAGAAACGAAACCATGCGACCACGCAGAAACAAACACATCTTCAACAGAACGAGAGAAATACAACTCAGGCTTCGAACTAAACAATACAATAAAATGATAATGAGGCCTATGTGTTTGAGAACCATACTCAGCACATAAATAATACTTAAATGGCACCTTAAAACGCTTACGAAGACGCTTCATATAACATTGAACGTCATACTTATTAACGCCATCTTTAGGGGGCGTAGCATAAGTCAATGTGACAAAATAAGCCGAAAAGGAAGTTTTCAACTGCTCTCGAAGCCGAACAGACCACTGAATACGCTTAGTAGATAAACAAGCAGTACACTTGCCACAAGGCACAACAACCCGATCACGAGAATTATCCTGACCAGGACGCATAACAGATTGAGGACTAAAACATTCCATAACAATAAAAATATAAAGTAATGATAATAAATACATTACATACTATAAATTATGTCGTTTTTATTCATTTATACTATGTATTATATATTACAATACAACATCCAAAAAATAAATACATTACAAAATTATTGTCCGGATTTTCAGTGTTGTTGCTTACCTGTTGATAAATATTTATACGCATAATCCATTATTATTTGAATTTTTGATGTATTATTGCAGAAAATTATTTTGTTATTTTTCTTAAATTATGTCGAAAAAACCTGTTACAGCTAAAAAAACCAAACCTGCTGCCAAATCGGTAAAAAAAATAACGAAACCTGTTAAAAAAAAGAAAGTTCCGGCTAAGCCGGTAAAGAAGGTTGCGCCCAAAAAAACAGCATCCGCTTCCGCGCCTAAAAAAACAGCAAAACCGGTAAAAAAGCCGGTAAAACCTGTTAAAAAAGCTCCTGTAAAGGCCAAGAAAACAACGGCAAAAAAAACAGTTCCATCGAAGAAAGTAGCCGTGGTAAAACAGCCTGTAAAAAAAATTGTACCTGTAAAAAAAACGAAAAAACCGGTTAAACCTGTCGCTAAAACGGTAAAAAGCAAACAGCTTAAAAAGCCTGTAAAAGCAGTAAAAACGCCGGCAAAGCAGGTTAAAAAGCCGGTACAACAGGTAAAAAGTGCGCCCAAACAGATTAAAAAGCCCGAAAGTAAAAAAGCGGTGGTAGCCGTAAAGCAAGAAAAAACGCCCATCGTCGCTCCGGTGAAGAAAATACCGATACAACCGGGCGGAAAACGCCGGTTGGTGGTCAGTTACAAAAACCTCACACAAGATGTGCTCGATGCCATTAAGGAAAAATATCCGCACGGATATAACGATTACATGGCCGACATCATGAAGGTAGACAAGCCTGACGGCACTTATTTTTATGCCATTACCATTGACTTGCCCAACGTGACATACCTCGTTAAAATTGACGTGAAGGTCGATACCGATTACGAGGAAGTGGAAAAAGAAATATTTGGCGGAGGTCCCGAAAATACCGGCTCCGACAGTGACGACTTCCCTGATACCGGCGACGACAATAGCGACTTTTCGGATGAGGCGGAAGAGGAAGAAGAATAATTTTTGAACAAAAGTTTGTAAATTAAAAAAAAATCATCTACCTTTGTCGTCCCAAATTAAAAGGGAGCTTAGCTCAGCTGGTTTAGAGCACCTGCCTTACAAGCAGGGGGTCATAGGTTCGAACCCTATAGCTCCCACAAAGCCATCGGATGGATGGCTTTTTTATTTTAACCATGAAAAAAAAACAAAAAATAGCCTTTGTTACGCTCGGTTGCAAACTCAACTTTTCTGAAACATCCACGATTGCACGACAATTCCCCGAATCGGGATACGAACGGGTGTCACCCTTGAAAGCGGCCGACATTTATGTGATCAACACTTGTGCGGTCACGCTGGCTTCCGAGCGCAAGTGCCGGCAAGCCATCCGGCGCGTGGCAAAGTTAAATCCCGGCGCTCAGGTTATCGTTACCGGCTGTTACGCGCAATTGCGCCCGCACGAAATCAACGAGCTATGCAAAGATGTCAAGGGATTGACCATCCTCATGGATAAAAGCATGTTTTATACCCCGCACACCACCTTGCAGGAAGCCCGTCCAGAGAATTATTGCCGTCCTGCACCCAATAGCTTTTTCCCCGCCTTTTCTTCGGGCGACCGCACCCGTTCGTTTCTGAAAGTGCAGGACGGCTGTGATTACCATTGCACCTATTGTACTGTGCCACTGGCGCGCGGCGATAGCCGCAACCTGCCGATAAAAAAACTGGTAGAGACAGCCGGTATAATTGCTAAACAGGGCATTCAAGAAATTGTGATTACCGGCGTGAATATCGGCGATTTTGGGAAAAGCACCGGTGAGTGTTTTTTCGACCTGCTGAAAGCGCTGCACGATGTGGAAGGCATTGCACGTTACCGACTTTCGTCTATTGAGCCTAACCTGCTCACCAACGAAATTATTCAATGGATAGCGCGCTCCTCAAAAATACTGCCGCATTTCCATATCCCGCTGCAATCGGGCAGCAATAAGATACTGGAACGGATGAAGCGACGCTACACGCGCGAACTTTTCGCCCAACGGGTGGACGAAATACGGCATTTTATGCCCCGCGCCTTTATCGGCGTGGACGTGATTACAGGTTTTCCCGGCGAAACCCCCGAAGATTTTGAAGACATACGTCATTTTCTGGAACAATTGGCGCCGGCCTTTTTGCACGTCTTCCCCTACTCTATCCGTCCCGACACGCTGGCCGCAGGATTTGACGACCATGTTGCCGAGCAGGAAAAAACACAGCGGGCTGCTGTACTGACCAAACTCAGTGACGCCCTGCACGCAACATTCTATGAACAAAACACAGGAATTGACGAACAGGTATTGTTCGAAGACGCCAATAAAGGCGGCAAAATGTTTGGCTACACCCGCAATTATATTAAGGTGGAAACGCCATACAACCCCGCGCTGTCGGGACAAATCATCGCCGTACACACCACCGGGATTGCCGCCACCGGAAATATGGAAGTGGCGGTTATGTGTAAAAGTTAATTTTTTTATGTAATTTTACTTTTATATTCAGTTAATAAAAAACATATGAGGATAAAAATAAAACGGACGGGTTTGTGGGTCATGCTCCATCTCTTTTGTGCGGTTACAACGCTGGCCGATGAAGGCATGTGGTTGCCTTCGCTCATTGAATCGCGCATTACCGACATGCAGGCCAAAGGACTGAAACTGTCGGCCGACGACATTTACAGCATCAATCAGGCGTGCCTCAAGGACGCCATTGTGCAATTCGGCGGCGGGTGCACAGCCGAACTTATTTCCGACAAAGGATTACTGCTCACCAACCACCATTGCGGGCTTGGACAAATACAGGCGCACAGTTCCGAAGCGCACGACTACCTGAAAGACGGCTTTTGGGCCGGGAACCTCAGCGAAGAGTTACCCTGCAAAAGACTTAGCGTAAGGTTTCTGCTACGCATGAAAGACGTTACCGAGCAAGCGCTCAAAGGTGTGACCGCCCGCATGACGGATGCGGAAAGGGCTTTGAAAATAAGCAAAAACAAGGCGGCCATTATTAAAGTTGAAGTAAAGGAAGAAGGAGCACAGGCCACTGTAGAAAGCATGTACTACGATAATCAATTTTATTTGTTCGTCTATCAGGTTTTTGAAGACGTCCGGCTGGTGGGTGCGCCCCCTTCGTCCATCGGGAAATTTGGCGGCGACACCGACAACTGGATGTGGCCCCGCCATACCGGCGACTTTTCACTCTTTCGCATCTATGCCAATAAGGACAACAAGCCCGCGCCCTATTCGGAAGACAACATCCCCTACCGGCCTAAAACATCGCTCCGCATATCGCTCAAAGGGTTTAAGGAAAACGATTTCACCTTTATATACGGCGTGCCGGCACGCACTTCCGAATATTTGTATTCCGAAGCCGTAAAATATATTGTCACCTGCGGTAATCCCGAAAAAATTAAATTACGAAGCATACGGCTCGACATTATGAAAAACGAAATGGCGCAGCAGGCCGGCACGCGCATCAAATATGCGTCGAAACAGGCTGCCGTGGCGAACGCATGGAAAAAATGGCAAGGCGAACTGAAAGGGTTGACGCGCCTTAAAACCGTAGAAAAGAAACAGGCGCTCGAAGCGCAGTTTGCCGCATGGGCGGCCGATAAACCGGAATATAACACCCTGCTGCCCCGCTTTGCCGAATATTATAAGGCCCGGCAGGTATATGCAGCGGTGCGCGACTACCAAACGGAAGCATTCAACGCCATTGAAATAATAAACTACGTGGCCGCCTTCGCGCCGCTCGCCGACGAGAAAACTACCGTGCCCGATACCGTTCTGAAACGCCGCTTACAAACCCGCACGGCCGACTTTTTCAAAAACTATTCGCCAACCATCGACAAACAAACTTTCGTGGCGCTGCTTACCGAATACCTGCAGCATGTCCCTGCAGCCTTTATCCCGCCTGCGCTAAACGATGAAAGTAAAAAACATAACGGCGATATGGCGGCTATGTCTGATACGCTGTATGCCCACACCTTGTTTACATCCCGGGAAGCGGTGGAACGATTGCTGCAACAGGACAAAAACGGCCTTGCCCGCGCCCTGCTTCACGACCCGCTGTTCATCCTCTACAAGAAGAGCAATGATTTTTACATGGAAAATGTAGAAAAACCATACCGTACCCTGCAGGCGCAAATCGATGCACTGTACCGTCACTACATGCGCGGCCTGATGGCGTTCCAGCCCGGCCGCGACTTTTACCCCGACGCCAATTCCACGCTACGCATAGCCTACGGCAAAGTGGCGGGATACACGCCTGTCAATGCCGTATATTACCTTCCTCAATCAACCATCGAAGGCATTATGGAAAAAGACAATCCCGACATATATGACTACAACATCCCGCAACGGTTACGAGAAATCGTAGCTGCTAAAGACTACGGCCGGTGGGCTGAAAACGGCACGGTTCCTGTAGCCTTCATAGCCACCAACCACACTACCGGAGGTAATTCCGGAAGCCCCGTGCTGAACGGCCACGGAGAACTGATAGGAATAAACTTCGACCGCACTTGGGAAAGCACCATGAGCGACGTGGAATATGATACCGGAATTTGCCGCAATATTGCGGTGGACATACGCTATGTGCTGTTTGTAATTGACAAAATAGCCGGTGCGGGCTATTTACTGGACGAAATGAATTTTACAACGTAACGCATCCGCAAGATGGACATACTATGTAATATATGGCACTGGATATCTCATCATGTAGCCCTTCTTTTGATGGGTTTTTACCTGATGCTGGCCATCTACATCATCATCATGATGGTGCTCAGCCGGCTGGACCCGGTAAAAACACTGTCGTGGATTGTGGTGCTGCTCACCCTCCCCTACATCGGCATCATCCTTTACCTGTTTCTGGGACAAAACCATCGCAAGCGAAAAATATACAGCCGCAAAGGGTTGCGCGACGTGGCCATCATGGACAGTTTGGGCAAACGGCAAATCCTGCAGATTTATTACGCCGAATGGAAGAATGCGAGAAAAATAGAGAAATTTAAAAATACCATCCTGCTGCAACTCAATAACAGCAGGGCTTTGCTCACTTACAAGAACAGGGTGGAAATATATGGCAATGGCGTCGATACGTTCGCGGCCATGAAAAAAAGTATCGCCGAAGCGCATTACAGTATCCATCTGGAGTCCTACATTATTGAAGCCGACAAAATCGGCAACGAAATCAAAGACCTGTTGATACGCAAGGTGCAGGAAGGCGTGGAAGTACGCGTGATTTATGACGACATCGGAAGCTGGAAACTGCCGAAACAATATGTGGCCGACCTGAAAAAAGCCGGTGTAAAAATATACCCTTTTGCAAAAGTAAGATTTCCATGGCTCAGCCGCACCGTGAATTACCGGAACCACCGGAAAATACTGGTGGTTGACGGACGCACCGGCTTCCTGGGCGGCATCAATATTGCCGACCGGTATATTGGCGGCGGCGACTTCAACACGTGGCGCGACACCCACCTCCGCATTGAAGGCGAGGCCGTGCACTCCCTGCAAGCCGCTTTCCTGCTCGACTGGTTTTTTGTGAGCAAGAAGCAGGTCGGCCAGCGCGAAAATTATTACCCTAAATTCAATATACGCGACAAACATTACGTTCAGATTGTGCCGTCGGGACCCGACAGCGACTGGGCAAGCATCATGCAGGCCTATTTCTCGGCCATCACACAAGCCAAAGAACACATCTACATTATCACGCCCTATTTCACCCCGAACGACAGCATCCTCACCGCCATCAAGGTGGCTTCGCTGAGCGGCGTGGACGTGCGCCTGATATTACCCAGCAAATCGGACTCCAAACTTACCTACTGGAGCACCATGTCGTACCTTTCGGAGCTCATGGAAGCCGGCGTGAAGGTGTATCTCTACCAAAAAGGATTTAACCATTCAAAAATCATCACCATCGACGGCTCCTTTGCCTCCATCGGCTCAGCCAATATGGACACCCGCAGCTTTGAACATAATTTCGAAATCACAGCCCTGTTCTATGATGAACAAATAGCCTCGCAACTTGAAGAACATTTTAAAACAGATATGAAAAACAGCCGCTTTGTACGCCGTTACCGGTGGGAAAAACGCAACCCCTGGCAAAAACTAAAGGAAGGCTTGGCCCGCCTGCTCTCCCCACTGCTGTGAGTTATGAACTAAGAACTAATCATTAACCATTAATCATTAACCATTAACCATTAACCATTAACCATTAACCATTAATCATTAATCATTAATCACTACAATGACTCCGCAACTATCGAACATCCGACACGGCGACGCCGGCCACTTCTTCCTGATGGCAGGCCCCTGCGTAGTAGAAAGCGAAAAATTATGCATGGACGTGGCCGCACACCTTGCAAAGCTTTCCGACAAATTCAGGATACCTTACATCTTCAAGGCGTCATACCGCAAAGCCAACCGCTCGCGGGGCGACTCGTTCACCGGTATCGGCGACGAAGCCGCACTGGAAATACTCCGGAAGGTGCGCTGCACCTTTGACATACCGGTAGTGACCGATATTCATTCGCCCGACGAAGCGCAACTGGCCGCCCGCTACGACATCGACGTACTGCAAATACCGGCCTTTCTCAGCCGTCAAACCGACCTGCTGACGGCCGCCGCGCAGACCGGCAAAGTGGTGAACATCAAAAAAGGCCAGTTTCTTGCACCCGAAGCCATGCGCTTTGCGGTGGATAAGGTGAAACAGTATAACCCCAACGTGATGCTCACCGAACGCGGCACCCAATTTGGATACTACGACTTGGTGGTGGACTTCCGCGGCATTGTGGATATGAAGCAAACCGGCGTGCCGGTGGTGCTCGACGTGACCCACTCTTTGCAGCAGCCCAACCAGCAGAGCGGCGTGACAGGCGGCAAACCCGCATTGATTGAAACGCTGGCTAAAGCCGGCATTGCCGTGGGCGTCGATGGCCTGTTTCTCGAGACCCACCCCCACCCTGCCGAAGCGTTGTCGGACGGCGCCAACATGCTCCCGCTCGACGAGATGGAAAGCCTGCTGCGGCATTTGCTCCCGCTGCACCGGGCTGCCCGGCTGGGAGAAAGTAGCAGTAAGCAGTGACAGTAGCAGTAAGCAGTGACAGTAGCAGATAACGGTGAAAGGTTTTTTCGTACATTTGCAATAAAAACCATGATGCGAACCTGTTTGCTGTTGATTAAATGTTTACCGGCAGCCCTTATTGTTGCGCTGTTTTTTATTTCCTGCGGACAATCGGACAAAGAAATTGCCCGGCTGATGGAGCGGGCGGAAACAGTATTACAACAACAGCCCGACAGCGCCCTGCACTATTTGCAGGCGGTGGAAAACCCCGGCGGGCTAAGGAAAATGCGCCGCATGGATTACTGCCTCCTGTTGCTGCAAGCCAAAGACAAAACCGGCAGGGATATTAGCGCCGACACGGCGATTGTGGAAGTGAAAAACCACTTTTTGCAAAAAAAAGACTTTGAGAAAGCTACGCTGGCCGC
>JAIRMK010000142.1 GCA_031258755.1 Prevotellaceae bacterium | reverse complement strand
CTGTTCTATCTCCGTGACCGCAAGCCCCGGCACCTGTGTGGCAATGCCCACCGACACGTCGGCAATATCGGGATAGGCGTCGATGGACAACTGCCGCCATGTGTACATGCCGGCAGCCGATATAATGGCGAATACTGCGACCACCAGCCAGCGGCGCTCGATAAGCGCGTTAATCAGGGTTCCCATATCAGTGCTCCATTAAATAGATTCCACCTTCCGAAACGATTACTTCGCTGGCTTGCAGCCCTTCGGTAATCAGCGACTCCGAAGCGTTGGCCGTGGCTGTTTTCACCCTGCGTTTTACGTACTGTCCTTCTCCGGCACGCACGAAAACGCAAGCGTCCTCTTCCGTCTGTAGCAACGCGGTAGAGGGGACGATAATTGATACCTGCGGCCGGCTGATAAAACGGACGCCGGCAAACATTCCCGGTTTCAGTTTCCGGTCTTTGTTGTCGCAAGCGACGAGCACCTGTATGGAGCGGGTTTCTTCGTCAAGCAGTTCGCTGATATGGAATATATGGCCGGCAATCACCTGTCCGGGGTTGGCGTCGGTGTGGATTTCCACCCGGTCGTCGGCGTTTACGGCGCCGATATATTTTTCCTTTACCTGAGCCGCCACCCATACTTTGTTGAGTTCGGCAACGACGGCCAACGGCGCGGCGTCGCTTTTTACGTATTGTCCGATGACAATATTGGTGTGCACAACTTCTCCGGCAATGGGTGAAACCACGTTCAGCGTCTGTCCCATGGATATGTCGTCAGGATTCAGGTTTAGCATCTTCAGCATCGCTGTGGCGTTTTCGTAATCTTTCAGCGCGACTTCATAGTCGGTTTCTGCTTCTTCCAATTCTTTGGCAACGCCTACGCCGTTTTTAACCAGGTCGCGCCGGCGCTGCAGGTTCAGCGTTTTCATCTTCATGGTTTGAAGCGTTTGAAAATAGCTCTTTGTCGCCTCAAAAAAATCGGAAGAATGAAGCTCGAAGAGCGGCGTTCCGGCATCTACTTTTTGTCCGGGACGAACGAACGATTTGCCTATCCGTCCGTCGAACGGAGGCGCTATCTCCGCCATTTGTCCGGCAATGACTTTTACCGTACCGGTGGTATTGAATTCGGCGCTGTAATTTTGCGCTGTTACGGTGTCCAGTTTTATTTTTGAATTGACGACCGAATGTCCTGAAATGCATATCGTGTCGCCTTTATACTGTATGTCTGCACTTTCATTTGCAGGTTTATTGTGTTTGCACGAGGCCAGTATAATACATACCCCGACAAACGGAAATATCTTATTCATTTGAATTATGAATTTTGAATTATGAATTTTGAATTCTGAATTAAGAGGCATATTCTTAACTCTTAGTTCTTAACTCTCTTTGTGGGTGGCGCCCGTAAGGATATGCAGGAGTACGTTTTTGGGATGACGTTATTCTTATAGACAGGAAGGATAATTGCCTGTAGAAGAATAAATATTTCCATTCCTGCGAAAGGCAGGTTTGCTTGAAGCGACTGGAAAACGGATAGCGCGGAAATCAATGTCAGTTCGTTGCTGCTGTGTGTATCCGTTTGCGTGTGGGCTTTGCCGTGAAAGTGCGAGTGGACAATTGTAACGCCGTTGATAATGTGGCTATGATAAAAGAAACAGATGTTCGCATAGTACAACGCGAATATCACCATCAACAGACGACTGATTAGCTGTTTTCTTCTATCGGACATGAGTAATCAAAAGAGATTAACAGCTCAAAAGTAACAATAATTTTTTTAATAGCCAAGCGGACGGACAGAAAGGTGTGACTTCCGTCCGTCAGCGTTGCGGACGGACAGAAATTGGTGTGACTTCTGTCCGTCAGCGTTGCGGATGGGCAGAAATTGGTGTGACTTCCGTCCGTCAGCGTTGCGGATGGACAGAAATACTTTTTTTTAAACTTTTATTGCATAATGTTAGAATTATGTCTATCTTTGTAGCATAGAAAAGCCAACCATTGTGAAACGCCTGAAAGTACATGAAATTCTAAATGGAAATAACCCTAAAAAAACATTACCGTATGAAAAAAATAACAGTAAATATCACGTGGGATAATAATTATGGCGCATGGCTGGACATCCTTCCGGGCTGTGTGGCTGTTGGCGACACACTCGACGAAGTGAAAAAAAACATAAAAACCGCCATTGACATGCACCTTGCAGGTATGCGCGAAGACGGAGACCCTGTCCCCGGCGAATTTCGATCACACTATCAATTACACTTTAAACAGAATACGCAGGCGCTACTCCATAGTTGCGGAGACATTGTTACACAAAGAGCGCTTGCAAGGGCTACAGGTATAAACCATAAACAAATCAATCATTACTATACCGGCTACCGGAACCCGCGCCCCGAACAACGAGTAAAAATTGTTTCCGGACTACATAAATTAGCGCATGAGCTTTTAGAAACAGAATGAACGACACGTAACAGTTGAATAATTATCATTACCTTAATTTGCGAGCTTATCGTTATTTGCCGTCATCCGGTTTTCAATCATCCGGTTGTTGTGTTGTTGCAGGAAGGCGCGGAGCAGCGTTTCGGCCTGTTCCTGTGCGCCGGGCAGCGTGCCGAGCAGGTTCTCGCCCAGTCCGTTAAAACCCCGGTGTGTCCAGCGGTAGAAGCCGGTGCTCTTTGCGCCGTCGGACAGCAACAGGTGGTTGTCGTGCAATAATTGATAGCCGCCGTTGTACGTAATGACGAAAGATTGCGTCGTGCTGTCGGCCGTTTGGCCATAGGCGAAATAGGGGAGGTCGTAATTTAAATGGCGGAGAACAGTGGGCATGATGTCGATTTGCTGGGTGGGGATGGTGTCGAGCGTAGCCTGTTCCATGCCGGGATGGTAGTATATTACAGGGACAGCTGTTGCATTCACCGGGTTGCGGTACTCGGCATAGTTTTCCGACCAGATGGAATGGTCGGCGGTGAGCACAAACAGGGTGTTTTTAAACCACGGCATTTTCGAAGCAGCATCGAAAAAGCGGCGCAGCGCATAGTCGGTATAGCCTATGCACTGGTGCACAGGAAGCGTTCCTTTCGGGAATTTTCCTTCCATGTGCGCCGGCACTTTGAAGGGATGGTGCGACGAGAGGGTGAATACGGCCGAGGCGAAAGGTTGTGGAAAACCGTTCAGCGTGCGGGCGAAGAATTGCAGGAAAGGCTCATCCCAAATGCCCCAGATGCCGTCGTAGTCGTCGTCATTATGATATTCGGTGCGCCCGAAATAATGCTCGAAGCCCAACAGGTTGACGATGGCGGAGAACCCCATGGAGTTGTTTTGTGCGCCATGAAAAAACGAGGTGTGGTAGCCTTTTCGTTGCAGCAGTGTGCCGAGCCCTTCCACTTCGTTGAGCGCATAAGACGTGAGCACGTATGGCGCTTCCAGCGTAGGAATACTGCCTAATATCGACGGAATGGCGTCGATAGACTTTCCGCCGTTGGCAAAGGCATTATTGCAGGCATGGCTGCGTTGTATCAGGGAGTCGAGGAACGGCGTGTAGCTCACTATGCCGGGCACGCCGGCGTTGAGCGCGCCGATGTGATAGCGGGCAAAGCTTTCGAGGATGATGATCACCACATTGTCGGCGCGAAATTCGCCGGCCGGCGCCGGCTGACGGATGGGTGTATAGATGCTGTCGAGCGCTTGTTCCGTAGCGAAGAAATGCAGGGGTTTGAGTGGCGCCCTCCCGGTGGTACGGTAGATGCAGAACGGCGTGTTGAGCACGAGGTGGGTTTCGAGCGGTTGGGTCACATACGCACCGGCGTTGCTCAGCGTGATGGGGCGGGTGCTGGTGCGAAACCCGCCGCGCGCTCCGGCCACGCACAGGCCTATGCCCGCCGCCATGATGAGGGTGCGGATGGTGTAGTGCAGTATCGCGCTTTGTGTGGAATAAAAAACTTTGCGGGTATATCGCAATGTGCCGTAACCGAACCACAGCACGGCAATCAGGGCTATCCACAGCAGGAAGAGATACCAGTAGGTTGTGAACGACGCGGTGATGATGTCACCCAGATTATTGTCGTGGCTAAATTCCTGAAAGAACGAGAAGGTGGTGCGGCGCAAGGTAAAGCGGAAGTAGGCCATATCGGCCACGTTGAACGCGAGCGCTATGCCGTTGGTGGCGACAAACAGCGCTTTGAGGGCGTTTTGCGCCGGCCGGGTATAGACAAAACGAAGGGGAAGCAGCGCCACCACAATGTACAGGAGATTGGTGTAGATGATGGCGGTGAGGTCGAACCGGAGGCCGCCGCCGGCGATACGCATAAAGCGGCCGAACGTCATGTCGGGATACAGATCGCTGTTGAACAGGAAAAAACCGATGCGGCAGAGTGTGAATAGCAGGAACAGCAACGCTATTCGCTGTGTCAATAAAACATAATGACTATTGTGTTTTTTCATGCCGAACAAGTATAATGTTACTTTTTTAGAACAGAAACAACATACTCGGTCACGTTATTCATTAGTGCATGTGAAATAGTCCCCGCTTTCCGGAGGATTATGTGCTTGCTTGCCGTGAAAATACGTGTTGGACGAATAAACGAGGATACCGGCAAGGAGCCGGATACAAAATGGGAGGCCGTCAAAGCCAAAGCGGTTGCTTCATTATGCGGCTGGGAGGTGATCTGACATAACAAAATATCATCGTCGGGCAAATCCGCTAAAATTAAAGCCGGTCGTTTTTTAATATTCGATAGATCGGAGAAAGGAAAGGGTATGACGACCACGGTGCCTTTTATAAATCGTTCCATGCCCTGTCTTCTTCGGGGGTTAGCCAGTCCTTTGACAGTGTTTGTTCACTGGCCAGGTGGGTAGTTATCACATCGTCGGCGAATGGGTCGTCAAGAGGAAAGGCAATCACCTCCACTCGTTTTCCTACATATTGTGCGGGAATATTAAGCGGAATATGTTGCGTAGCAGGTATAAAAATAGTGCGTATCATAATGACTTATTTTCCGCAAATTTACGTGAAAATTTTGGATTTACACACAGACGGATAAAATCTTTCTGCAAAAATTATAGGGAAAAGGTAAGAAAGAATTTCGGAAATGCAAAAAATAAGTTCAGATGACTTTGACGAAAAAATACGATTTATTTGGTTTTCTCCGTCAATTGTGCTAAATTTGCGTCCTTTCTGGGAATTTTATTGAAATTTAATTATAACGTAATGAAAATATCTCACATCGAACATTTAGGAATAGCCGTAAAGTCGTTGGAGGAGGCTATCCCGTTTTATGAAAACATGCTGGGCCTACAATGCTATGCCGTGGAAGAAGTGGCCGATCAAAAAGTGAAGACGGCTTTTTTTATGGTCGGGCAAACCAAGATTGAA
>JAIRMK010000063.1 GCA_031258755.1 Prevotellaceae bacterium | reverse complement strand
GGCAGCGGCAAGCCGGGAATATCATTTCCTACCATGAAATAGCCGCCCAAATCGGCCAAGCCAAGCACTTTCACACCAACCTTGTCGGAAGGCGTACCTACGCGGGCATACCACTTATCGGGCGAGAAATAGGCCGAAGCCCACCCCATACGGCCACCCTCTCCCCTGCCTGTTATAATTCCGGCGTTCAAATAGGTATTCAAGTCTGCCGAAAAAACGTTATGCATCATATCATATTCGATATTGACAGAAGCGGTAAAAAAACCGCTATTCACATGCGACGGCGGTGCGGCGATGTTGTCTTTTGTCGTCTTGAGCGGCTGCATTTTCCCCGATGCTTCCAATTTATTTATGCGGTCGGTAATATTATCCATTAACTTCCCCCATTTGTCAGGAGGCGACATCACACTGAGGTCGCCATGCAACTGCGCAAAATTCAAACCACCATGGTTGTTAAATTGCATCTCAAAACCCACATTGGCATTGATGGCGCTGCTCGCCGCCTGTAACGCAAATTTAGTAGAGGCCATCACGCCCAAACCCACTTTTTTATCCGGCACATAGGTAATACCCGATAATGATTTTCCAAATTCAGGATCTAAACCGGCAACCGGCTGCGGCATTTTCGACATCTGTTGCATCCGTGTATATAAGCCGCCGCCAAAGCCGTAAAAAGAAAGCACCGGCGGTATATATATGCCGGCAGAGGGTGTAAGGTCCAAAAATACATCGGTCAGGAAATAGCGGTAGTCGTCCTTTTTCCCAAATACGCCCACCGCGTCCAAATCAAACATGTTCAGCAACGTTAATTTTATATCACCTCTGAATCCATCGCCATACACCGCATCTCCGTTCTTAAACCACACGCCGCCCGAAAGACTGAATGCCGAAGATTCGAACTTCACGTTTACTTTATCCACATACAATTCTTTAAATTTCCAACGTTGATAATCGCCATAGAGCTGCAAGCCGGCTTTGCCGCCAAACATTTCGTTTAACGTTACCTCCGCTTCGAAAGCCAAGCCACTTCCTTTTTGCGTATCAACCGTACGAATGTCGTTTATCGAAAGCTCGAATCCCGCAATTTTCGGGGCGTGCAAATCTCCGGTAATTCCGATGGCGCCAAGTTTAAAATAGGGGCTCTCCCGGCTGATTACCATATTTTCAAATGTAATATCCGGGAGCGTGAATTTTTTAGTCGTGTCGGATCCAATCGGCACATCAATATTCAACACGCCCGACGCGTGAATGCTCGGATAAATATCGGAATCTCTGATCAGGACTTCAATGGTGGAGAGGTCGTTGAGTTCGAGCGTACTTTTCAGCACCGGGAACTCATATTTTCCGGCGATGCCCGCCTTAATTTCATATTCCTCCATCGCCGGGTTAAACGTGGCCATATAAGGGATCAATGAATGGGAGCCAAACGGAGGAATATTCAGATCGCCGCCAAATCCAAAGGACACGATTTCATTTTTCAACACACCCAGCGCAAAATCATTCACCGAGATACTCCACGTGTCGGGATCAATGGCCGCGCTGCTTAACAGGTCTTTCACCGACACATTGCCCGTAAATCCGTTTTCATCAAACAGCACTTGTTGCAGCGCTACGGTTACCCGCTCTCCGTCGGTTCCCGGCTTTTTTATGATGGCCGGCAGACTCACCGACGCTTCCGTAACAGCCAGTCCTTTCCAAAGTCTTATTTCGTCTTCGCTTTCCGCAGCAAAATATTTTTCCGGGAATTTGGTCATGGACGATGTTTCCACATCGCTTTGATCCAGGGTAGCCCCTTTTAATGTAAAGATAACATCTTTCAGCCCTTTGATGGAAAACGACTGGTCAATATTCAGCGACAACAGATAATTGTCGAAACGCTGAAACACGGCGTCAAACGCAAATTCCACAGGCTCATTAGTCGGTTTGCCGCTATTATCAACCGGAATGATGGTATTGGATGTAATGACAAACGTCATTTTAACGTCGAATAATTCTACCCCCTCACAGCCGAACTTCACGCTTGTACCCTCACGCACGACAACAGCCGCTTCTTTTCCCATATTGATCCGCACCGGCGCTATCAGGTCCAACATTCCTTCCGTTCCCATTCCGTTTCTACCTTCTATGGCCGCCTCCCCCGCAAAGGCTATGCGCTGCCCGGAGTCTTTAAACTCAAAGGCACAGGAGGCATGGATCACTGCTTTTCCGGTGTTTTCATCATGTGTAATTTTTTCAATGATCAAGGCATAGCCTGTTTCCTTGCTTTTTATACCTACCGGCAGCGTTATTTCCCCACTCTCGAACAAGGCCGCCAACGACTCCACGTAGGCGCCCGCTTTTTGTACGGCATCGGCCACGACAAATGCCGCATTGATGTCATTTTCATATTTGGCCTGAAACTGTTCCACCTCCGCCAAAAGAGGGGAAGAATTTCCATTACCGGCGTCTTGCGCATGGCCTGTAAGGCAAATCAACAAGCTACTTGTAATAATCAACAATTTCCGCATCATGTTTCTAAAAATTAATTACGTCTTCCATTTCAACATTAATTTTGTTACTTTATTACATCTTACTTTCTTTTTTTATACGCAGGTAGAACCTGCGGAGATAAGTCAAACGAGGTAGAACTTCGTCTGAACGGGGGGTATTTATTCCAAAAAATATTCTTCCCAACCTAATATTCTAAGGACTTTCATGAAGTCGTTAGTGATAGGAGCATCATTACGCTCCCGCTCTATCTCAAATTTCAAATCCTTATTTATTACATACATAGTTGATTTACTTTCTTCCAGTGTAAATATTTTACCATTTTGTGGATTTAACAATCCACTGACCATATCCTCGTAGGCGTCTCCTCTATAGACCGTCAGTGAATCCTGTACTTCATACCCTTTATTTATAATAAAGAGATGCAAGTATTGTATATCGGAAAAGTTTGATGGATTAGCAGCTCTACATTCAAACGACGTATAGCCTGCTAAAAAATAATGCTGCATATCTACCAATAAAGATTTATCCGGCATACGTAACGACTCGTAATAGCCTGTAATTTTTTCTGTTTCCATACTAAAAACAACAGCTGGACAATACAGTACTGTGGTGTCATCGGTATGGTAAACGAACCTTAAGGCTTCTTCTTTTGTCATTGGCTTATCTTTTTGAACAACTCTGCTAAACTTCAGAATATTTTTACTTTTTTCTTCGTCAAAAGAATTAATAAACTCAATAAATCTCGCATCTTGATTTTTTGTAACCGTTTGTCCACATCCTGTATTCAGAATAAACGCGCTTAAAATAATTATTAAATTTCTCATGATATTATTTATTTAATTTGTTTTTATTATTTCTGTAATTGTATATATTTTATCATCATAGTTCCCTTGAATACTTCCTTGTTGCAGATTGATAATGAATTTGTTGTTAGGAGATGTGGCATCTGCCTGGTCATCCATTAATCTGCCTGGGTCATAAAACAAAAAATACTCAGTCCCATTTTTTTCTTTTACATAGCCAATAATCACCATGAAATGCCGGGTGGCTCTATTTATATTATTGGGAGGATCTAACTTTTTATTTACATAATGCACACCTATAAGCACCGGACGATTGGATTTTAGCCTGCTCTTTACATATTCTACAGCTTCATTTGTTTTTGCGGCATTATAATTTAAAGCCGCCGAATTGTATGTCGCTAATGTATAAGCACTAATGTTGTCATTAAAATAGGCAGTTGTTATATTCCCCGAAGTAGTCATGTAAGGAGCAGATACTGCAATCGCAGAATCTGCACAATTTGCCATACTGGTATTGCCCATCATATACTCAGCAGCCCGTCTACAACATGAAGATGTCCAGCAACCGGTACATTTCCCAAATAATGACTCATCCTTTTGGCTTACCCAAGAAATATTTTCAACCATTATTTCTTGTTCAATTTGTTTCTCCGTATATAGATAATTTTGCAGCACGGGCAGCTCGACTCTTTTAACTATGATAGAAACCCTTTCCAATCCTGTTGACACAGGATATTTTTCGCTATGATGGTCTGTAAACACAAGTTTTGCATAACTGTCATCTATACATTCCTCACAAGATTTTATGAATTGTTCTGATGCTTTAATAAATACGTATTCATCAGTAATGGGAGATGCTGTATTGGTTGTTAACCGTATTTCCGATAATATTTTTTCTCCTAATTTTAAATTGGAAGCCACACATCCATCAGGACAAGATATGGATTTGTCGTATATTTTGATGGTATCAGAATAATTAATCTTTCTAATGGCATTTAAGAAATCTAAAATATTCTTTTCAGCATATGGCCCCGACACCATCTCCCCCTCTTCCTCGTCCTGCCAGGACTTAAACCACAAGCGCTGCGGGTCGCTGATGAGCTGCCACTGATGCTTCCAAAGTTCTGCCCCGTTGTTGTAGTCCATCAGGTTGGATGTAGCGCCCTGCGGCGCAATGAACTGCTCGCTACTGAACGTGTGCCACAACACAAACGCCCCATGCGCCAACTCATGCGCAATAAGCGTCGCATC
>JAIRMK010000177.1 GCA_031258755.1 Prevotellaceae bacterium | reverse complement strand
TTTATTTTTTCGACTTGGATGCCGGCGAGGCCGAAGTGTTAATTTTAGCACACGAACAACAGGCAGATTTAGTTATCTTGGATGAAACCATTGGGCGAATGTATGCCAAATGGATGAATTTAAAACTAACAGGAACTATCGGCGTCTTATTAAAAGCCAAAGCCCAAGGATTGGTTGAGCAAATAGCTCCACTATTAACCGAGTTGAAGGAAAAAGGCTCTTGGTTAAGTGCTGCGCTTATAGCAAAAACATTGAAACTGGCAGGTGAAACCAACTCGTGACGAGTTGAGAAATTCTTAGTTACGAGTTAATCACTAATCATTTTCAAACTCTCCATTTTTTATGCTACCTTTGCACTTTGCCTTACGGCCTTTAATTATGAACATGACAATCACCTGCGGCACGCGCCGCCTCTCACTGCATAAGCCCCGCATTATGGGAATTATTAATGTAACGCCCGACTCCTTTTTCGCCGGCAGCCGGTGCGCCACGCAAACAGAAATATTGGAACGCGCTTCCCTCATGGCGGCGCACGGCGTGGACATTTTCGACGTGGGCGCCTATTCTACCCGCCCCGGCGCTTTCGACGTGAGCGAAACGGAAGAACTGCAGCGCCTCACTGCGGCGCTCGATGTGCTAACGCAGCATTTCCCACAAATCATGCTTTCGGTCGATACGTTTCGTGCAAACGTGGTGGAGCGCTTGTATGACCGCTATGGGCCGTTTATCGTGAACGATGTTACGGGCGGTGAAGCCGACCCGCAACTGCTGGCGGTAACCGCCCGTTTGCAGTTGCCTTACGTCATCATGCACAGTCGGGGAAATCCGCAAACCATGCAGCAACTCACCGATTATGATGATGTGGTGCATGAGGTCATCACGTATCTGCAAAGAAAAATGGAACTATGTACCCTCATGGGCATCCGGCGGGTTATCCTCGACCCCGGCTTCGGGTTTGCCAAAACAGTGAAGCAAAATTACAGGTTATTTCATCATATTGACACGATGATTGGACTGGGCGCTCCGCTACTGATAGGCATTTCGCGAAAAACAATGGTGTGGAAACCTTTGGACATAACGCCCGAAAAAGCTTTAATGGCCACTACGGCCTTGCATTTGCAAGCCTTGCTGCAGGGTGCACACATCTTGCGTGTGCATGATGTGGAGGCGGCTAAACAGATGATTACACTGTGCGGGCTGCTAAAAACTTCCTGAGGAATGGCGCTTTCTGTATAAAAAATCGTACCTTTGCCTGTATATATTATGCGATGTTTGATTTTATTCATATAAAGATTACCGACATTTTCGATATCTTGCTGGTGGCGACGCTGATTTACCAGTTGTATAAGCTCCTTAAAAACACGGCGGCCATGCGTATCGTGTTCAGTATTGTGCTGATTTATCTGGTTTGGACGCTGGCGCGCGTGCTGAATATGGAATTGCTGAGCACCATACTGGGACAGGTGTTGGGCGTGGGCGTAATTGCCCTGTTTATTGTGTTTCAGCCCGAGATACGCCGTTTCCTGCTGCATTTCAGCATGCGCTTTGAGGCCAACCGGAAAAGTAATATCATTTGGCGCACATTGTTCAGGCTCAATAAACCGATTACGGAACTCGATGTGGAAGCCATTACAACGGCTTGCCGCCACATGTCGGAAAGCAAGACAGGTGCGCTGATACTCGTTTCGCGCCGTTCGTCGTTAGCCATGTATGTGGAAACCGGCGATATGATTGATGCGCGGTTGAGCAGCCGGTTGCTCGAAAACATTTTCTTCAAAAATTCGCCGTTGCACGATGGTGCGGTAGTCATTGAAAACAACCGCATCAAGGCAGCCCGCTGTACCTTGCCTATTACCGAAAATCCCAACCTGCCTGCGTCGTATGGCATGCGTCACCGGGCGGCCATTGGCGCCAGCGAACACACCGATGCATTGCTTATTATTGTGTCGGAGGAAACAGGAAAAATTTCGGTAGCCGAAAATGGCGAAGTCAGACACCTCAACAGCACCAACGAATTGCGCCTTTTCTTTCTCGAAGAAGTGAATTTATTTTTCAGGGATAATAATTGACGGTTTTTTGCGAAACACGATTTTGCTCTCTTCACGGCGCCACAACCGCTTCATATTGTTGCGATGCGTGATGAGGATGATAATCGTCACCACGACACTGAAAAGTTTCAACGTGAGTGTTTCCTCCATATTCAGCCAGTTCCCGAACACAACAATCACAATGAAGGGAAAGCAAAGTGCGGCGATGATGGAACTCAGGGAAACGAAATGAGAAATCAGCAGGGTGATGGCAAAAACGCCAAACGTCATGGCCATGGCGCTGGGGTGAATGGCAGTCATGACGCCAGCTACGGTCGCTACGCCCTTTCCGCCCTTAAATCCGGCAAACACCGGAAAAATGTGGCCGAGCATGGCCATCATGCCCAACACAATTTGAAAGCCCACAAACGCATTGGTCTCGGGCTGCAGTCCGGTGAGGAATACCAGACACACCGCCGCGGCGCCTTTCGCCATGTCGAGGATAAACACCGGCAATGCAGCCTTCCAACCCAAAACACGCAACACATTGGTGCTGCCCGCATTTTTACTTCCATGTTTACGCACATCGGTGCGGTATAACAGGTTCCCCACCCACACGGCATTAGACACGGCGCCTAACAGATAGGCTGCAATTGTTAATCCGGCATACATTAATATTATTCCAATCATAGTACAGTCATTTGTAAAAAATATTCAAATATAGTAATTTTATTTATCTTTGCCTTATGATTTATCCGTTGAATTTTGAGCAGAAAACGGGATTCGACCGTATTCGTGAGATGGTCGCCGCACAATGTCTTAGTGCGCTTGGACGGCAAAAGACCGCGGCGGCGGCTTTTTCCTCGTCGTTCACAGACGTGAAACGCAATCTTTTGCAGACGCACGAAATGCTTACCATTCTGCGCATGGAAGAAGGCTTCCCCAGTGAGGGATACACGGATGTGGAAGAGGCGTTAAAAAAATTGCATATCGAAGGCACATATATTGAGGTAATAGAGCTGGTCGCCTTGCAACAGGTGTTGGATACCGTACGGGCTATTGTCTCCTTTTTCAAAAGATGCAAAGCGGAATTGTATCCTTGCCTCAAAACGCTGGCGTCGGGCGTGGTGTTTTATCCCGAAGTAAGCCGGCGGATTGACACGATACTCGACAAGCACGGTGCGGTGCGCGACAATGCGTCGCCGGAACTGCTGCAATTGCGCCGCGTCATTCATGAGAAAGAAACGCAAGTGGTGCGGCGGATAAATGCCATCCTGAAAAGTGCACAGGCCGACGGCGTGGCCGATGCGGATACGGCGGTGTCGATACGCGACGGCCGCATGGTAATTCCGGTGGCCGCCGTAAATAAACGAAAATTGAAAGGACTGGTTTACGACGAATCGGCTACCGGAAAAACGGTGTTCATCGAGCCGATGGAAGTCGTGGAACTGAATAATGAAATCAGGGAATTACAGTATGCCGAACAGCGCGAAATTATAAAAATACTGCGTGCGTTCACTGACTTTCTGCGGCCGTATTTACCCGACGTCCTGTTGGCCGCCGATTTTTTGGGCGAGATGGATTTTATCAAAGCCAAAGCGCAGCTGGCGCATCGCATGGCGGCCGTGATGCCGCTGTTGAGCGAAACGCCGCAAATTTATTTGCATGCCGCGCGGCATCCGCTGTTGGAACAGGCATTGAAGAAAGACGGCAAGCAAATTGTGCCGCTTGATTTGCGCTTAGATACCACGAAACATATTTTGGTGATTTCTGGGCCGAACGCAGGCGGAAAATCGGTGTGCTTAAAAACGGTAGGACTGTTGCAATATATGCTGCAATGCGGGTTTTTAATACCGGCGTCGGAAAATTCGGAAATGGGACTGTTCCATCGTATCTTTATTGATATTGGCGATGAACAGTCGCTTGAAAACGACCTGAGCACGTACAGCTCGCATTTGCTGAACATGAAATATTTCCTGCGGAATGTTACGGCTGAAACACTGGTGCTGATTGATGAGTTCGGCGCGGGTACCGAGCCGGCGGCCGGCGGCGCCATTGCCGAAGCCATATTGATGCAACTGCTCGAACGCCGTGCGTTTGGCGTGATTACCACGCACTACACCAATTTGAAATACTATGCGGCAAGCGCCGCCGGCATTGTGAACGGCGCCATGTTGTTCGATGTGCAGAAGATACAACCTTTGTTCCGGTTGGAAATGGGAACGCCGGGCAACTCCTTTGCGTTTGAACTGGCGCGTAAAATCGGGTTGCCCGACGAAGTGGTAAAACTGGCGGAAACAAAGGTCGGGGAAGATTATGTGAATATTGAAAAAAACCTGCGCGCCATTGCCCGCAATAAACGCTACTGGGAAGAAAAACGCAGTCGCATTAAACAAACCGACAAGCACCTTGAACATATTACCACCAGATATGAGGAAGAACTGACGGAAATACAGGCCTTGCGAAAAACCATCATCAGGGAAGCGAAAGACGAAGCCAAACGAATATTGGAAACAGCCAATAAACAAATCGAGCGCACTATTCTTGAAATTAAGGAAGCGCAGGCCGAGAAAACACGCACGAAGGCGGCGCGGCAACAGGTGGAACAGTTGAAGCAGGAACTGGAAAGTGAAGCGCAGGCCGGCATTGATGCGAAGATTAACCGGAAGATTGAGCAGCTGAAGCGGCGGCAGGAGCGGCGGGCGCAGCGCGACCCCAACACGGCGTTGCAGGCGGAACAGCCCCGCCCCGAAGAGCAGCCTTTGGCAGCGGGCGATAAGGTACGCCTGTCGGGACAGGACGGCGTGGGCGAAATCATGACGCTGAAAGGTAAAAAGGCGGCGGTGGCTTTCGGGAGCATCATCACCAATGTGGCGCTCGACCGGCTGGAACGTATATCGGCCAACGAATACCGGAAAGCGGTGCGGAGCAGTCCGGTCGCAAGCAACCGGAACACGCTCAATCTACAGGAACGGAAGCTGCACTTCAAACCCGCTATCGACGTGCGCGGCCAGCGGGTGGAAGAAGCCATAGACCACATTAATCATTTTATTGACGAGGCGCTCATGGTAGGGGCGGGAGAGGTGAAGATATTACACGGCAAGGGCACCGGTGCACTGAAGGAAGAAATACGTAAAATTCTGCGCACCATCGGCGGCATCCGCTCCATCGACGACGAGCACGTGGAACACGGCGGCGCCGGCATTACAGTAGTGAAATTTGAATAAACAAATAGCCATGAAAAAGAACGATAAAATAACGTACCACGCGGCGAAGGCCGAACTGGAAAAAATAGTGAACGA
>JAIRMK010000176.1 GCA_031258755.1 Prevotellaceae bacterium | reverse complement strand
GCTTTTTTGCAAGTTTTTAGAATGTAAAGATATAAAATCCCGCAAATATTTACAAACTTTTTTATCACTATTTTATTAACAATCAAACCAATATCAGAATTTTAAGGAGCGACTAATTAATTCTTTAGCTAATGTAGCGAACGGGAACAAGGCATGTATTTTGCCCAATTCAGTGTGAACAAAACTTTTTTGATAATCCCGGTAAATGTCAAACTCGGTAAACCCGATGGTGGGTTGTAGTTCGGAAAATTTTTGTATCTTGCGCATGTCTTTTGGAGTTAATTACCCCGATTTCGGTCGTAAACCTTTGTTTTCGAAGTAATACACAAAGAGACAAAAATCCTAACTAATTAAAAATAAATTAGTTATGATTCTTTTTTTATTTACTGAATATCCCTACTTATTTTCCTTGTGTTTAAGGAAATTCTTTTTCAAATCATCTTCATAAATATCAATGACCCTATCTGCAAGTACGGACAAATCTCTTGAAAGACTTTTATTCTTCGGATGAAATCCTTCTATTAAGATAACTACAATAGTTGAAAAAACATTAAATCATTGAGATATAGAGAATAAAAAAGTGACTTGTCCGGCTATTCCACCTGCAGCACCAGACCCTTCAGGTATTCGCTTTCGGGGTGGTAGATGTTGATGGGGTGGTCGGCGGGCTGGGTGAGCTGGTGCAGGATACGTACCGGGCGGCCGGAGATGGCGGCAGCCGAGAACACAACATTGCGGAAATCGACTTTACTCACCACCTGCGAACAACTGAACGTAAACACTATGCCGCCCGGCGCGATACGCGAGAATGCTGCGGCGTTCAGCCGTTTGTAGGCCTGCAGCGCATTGCGCAACGCCCCCTTGTGCTTGGCGAATGCCGGCGGGTCGAGCGCCATAAGGTCGTAGGCGTGATTGGCCGACGCGTGCAGGAAGTCGAACGCATCGGCGGGAAAGGCCTTGTGCGGCGCGGCGCGGGGGAAATTCAGCGCCACGTTCTCGTTGGCCAGGTCGATAGCCCGCTGCGAACTATCGACCGCGTGCACCCGCGCCGCGCCGCCACCCAGCGCATAAACCGAGAAACCGCCGGTGTAGCAAAAAAGGTTCAGCACAGAGCGCCCTTTGGCATACTGCGACAATAACCGGCGGTTGTCGCGCTGGTCGAGGAAAAAACCGGTTTTCTGTCCCTTTTCCCAATCTACAGCGAAGCGGTATCCGTTCTCCATGATGACGCGCCCGGGTTCTTCTGCACGGTAGAGGTAGCTGTCGGGGACGGCTTCGTTTTCCTTACTGGCGAGGGTGGTGGCGCTTTTGTCATAAATCGCCGCAAGCCGGGTTCCGTATATTTTCCGTAAAGCGCCGGCCACGGTGTGGCGTGCGCGGAACATGCCGATGGTGTGGGCTTGCAGCACAGCCGTATTGCCGTAGATGTCGATAATCAGTCCCGGCAGATTGTCGCCCTCGCCGTGCACCAGCCGGTAAGCCGTAGTGCCGGCGGCAGGAATGGCCGTTTCGCGCAGTGCATGCGCACGACATAACGCCGCTTCCCAGAAGGCCGCGTCAATGGCGCACTGCCGGAACGACAGCACCCGCACGGTAATCGACCCTTCCTGATAGTGCCCTGTGGCCAAAAAAACGCCGTCATGCGTATATACTTCCACCACGTCGCCCTCGGCAGCTTCTCCTTCGCGCCGCGCCACTGCGCCCGAGAACACCCACGGATGAAAGCGCCGCAGCGATTCTTCACGTCCTTTTTTTAAAAATAACCGCATCATGGTATTGTACATTCGCATTCGCATTTTTCTGTTTCGGTTTCAAATTCAACGGTGACGTGATGGATGTCAAATCCATCGCACACCGCTTTGATAGAGGCTTTCAGCGCTTGCCGGTCGCTCGCCGGCAAATTGCCGCTGATGACGGCATGCAGCGTCATAATGTGTTGCTCGCCGTCTAATGTCCACACGTGTAAATCGTGCACCTGCAGCACGTGTTCCAGTGCACAGAGCGCGGTTTCCAGCTTCTCCGTATCCACATTTCCGGGTATTTCCTGCAGCAGCACTTTCAGCGTTCCTTTCAGATTTTTGTATACATTATATAATACCCACACGCAAATGGCGAGCGATAATATGGGGTCGATAACCGGGAAATCCACAAGCAGCATCACCACGCTGGCCGCCAGCACGGCTATCCAGCCCAGCACATCCTCCATGATGTGTACAAAGATTGCCCGCTCATTGAACGACGCGCCTTTTCTCATCCGCAGGGCGGCCAGCCCATTGATGGCGATGCCCAGCACGGCCAGCAGGAGCATGCCCTGCGCGTGGGCGGGCTCGGGCGCAATGATGCGTGCGATACTTTCTTTGATAATAAACGCCGACCCGATGAGCAGCACCACCGAGAGGAACAGCGCGCCCAGCAGCGAGAAGCGGCGGTATCCGTAGGAATAGCGCTTGTCGCGGCCGCGCCCCGACACCTTTTGCAAGTACCACGACACGCCCAGCGACACGCAATCGCCGGCGTCGTGAAAGGCGTCCGACAAAATGGCGACGCTGTTGGTCAGCAGTCCGCCTGTCAATTCTATGACCGCGAAGCCCAGGTTCAGGAAAAACGCCAGGTCGATGTTTCCGGAAATGCGTCCCTGTGTATGCCCGTGATGATGATCCATACCACAAAGGTACATTATTTTTAAATAAATGTTTATATTTGCATCTTATAAAAATAAACACTTTTATGTCCACTAAACAGAGAATGGAAGGGGTGCCATACATCCCGAAAGAATGGGAAAAGGTTTCCTGTCCGTTTTGCGATGCCTCGAAATCTTCCCTGCATGAACGTTTTGGCGATACGTGGCAATACACCTATGTGAAGTGCCGGCAATGCGGGCTCATTTATCAAAACCCGCGTCCCAAGTATGACAGTTCATTCGTGCATGACGCCTACGAATATTACGCGGAGGACGTGCTGAAAAATCTTCCCGACCCGCAAAAATACCTGGAAGAAGCAAGCGCCCAAACCCAGTGTGACGATTGTGTGGCAGAAATTCTCAAGTATGATACGCAAGCTTCCTGCATACTCGATGTGGGCTCTTATACCGGCATTTTTCTGCACAGTGCGCTGAAGCGGTATCCTAAGGCGTATGGGGTGGATGTGTCCACACGAATGGCAAAATTTATTGAAACCCAAACAGGCGTTAAAGTCTTTTTGGAAAAATATGAGGATATCCAGACCGACGAACGTTTTTCCTGTATTCACATGAGCCATGTCATTGAACATATTCCAAATCCGAAGGCATGGCTGGAACAGTCGAAGAAACTCCTGACCGGCGGCGGCGTGCTGGTCATCAGCGTTCCCAATGGACTGGCCTTTACCTGCCGGATTAAAATCTTCCTGAAAAAAATCGGATTGCGCAAAGGGCGCTGGGAGCCGTGACGCACCCCAGACCATCTCTATGAGCCGACCGTACGCAGCATGGTATGGCTTTTGAAAGAAAACGGTTTTGACGTGCTGAATTACAAAACTTATTCGAGCAAAAAAAAGGTTGACAATTCTATATGGAGCAGGCTGGTACACCAGAAACTTTACGGGGGTACCAATTTGCGGATAGTCGCCAAATTAAAATCCTAAGCCTGTTTATTTTGTATTTTGATAAGAAATGCTTACATTTGCCCGCTCTTTCGGTATGAAAGTTTATAAATAATGTCTAACTCGTTAACAAAAACATTTTAAAAATGGTAAAATTAAATGAAGAAATCCTCGGAGAGGATGAAGTACAAATCCCCAAACGTGAGGATGA
>JAIRMK010000174.1 GCA_031258755.1 Prevotellaceae bacterium | reverse complement strand
CACCAAAAAAATTAGGGCAAAAATAAGGCGATTATTCCTTTTTTCCAAATATACGCGTGTGTTTTGCCCCCAATTTTTATTCGTCTGTGTGTAAATTTAAAATTTTCATGTAAATTTGCGATAATATAAAATATGTTGCCGTTTCTCATAAAATTAAAAAAGGGAGTAGTCATACTATCCCTTGTGGTGCTTGGGCTACCGCTGGCGTCATATTTTGTCCTGCAAATTCCTGCTGTACAAACTATGGCCGTACACTGGGTCACGGCGAAAATACAAAAACAATTGCCACATGCCGCCATATCGGTGGGTACCGTTCACTTTTCTTTCTTTAACAAATTAGTGGTGACCAAAATTTTTGTAAGCGACACACAGGGCGATACGCTGTTGTACGCAGGACACACAACCATTACGCTGTCGGGATACGACCTGTTAAAAAAAGACATCACGATAGGGTCGGTAAATCTTTACAATGGCGTACTCAATGTGGTCACCACGCCAACCGGCACCAACTTTAAAGAAGCATTTGCCAACGCTCAACGCAGAGACAGCACAGCCACAGACACGTCAAAAGCCGCGCCGGAGGCCATAAATATAAGTAGCCTGTCACTGTCGAACTTTCGTTTCACTTATCGCAACCTGCGCAATCCGGGTAGTCCCAAACCGCCGAACGTGATTAATTTCAAAGACCTTGCCTTGAGCGAAATATTTATTAATATCCACAACATAAGCCTTCACAACGATACGATTTTCTTTCGCATCCAAGACCTGTCTTTTTTCGAGAAAAGCGGCTATCATATAAAATCGCTTACTTCCGGCAAAGCGTATGTATGCAAACAGGAAATATTGATACAGGATGTGAAGATTGACGACAGGTATTCGCTCGTCAGGATGAAGTCATACGCCATGACGTATGACCATTTTCGCGACTTCAACCAATACGTGCAAAAAGTGAAGATGACCGCCGATTTCAATAATACGATGTTTTCCTTTCACACCATCAATTACCTCGCTCCAAATTTTTATATGGATGACTTCACGCTATCCCTCGATGGTCTTGTAAGCGGTACCGTAGAAGACCTGCGAAGCGGTCGTTTGGAAATCGGCATGCCCGACAAGGCTACACATATCACCACGTCATTCAAAATGGCGGGCTTGCCGGACATCAATGAAACCCGCATTAACATTGATGTAGAGGACATATACACCCACGCCGGAGATTTGGCATATATCCTGAAAAGTTTTATTAAAGACAACTACAAAACAAATACCGACAAAATGATACAAAGCCTCGGCGACATTCATTATCATGGAAGTTTTACAGGGCTGTATAATGATTTTGTAATATACGGAAATTTACATACCTCTTTGGGCGATGCACGGCTCGACATGTTATTCCATCCTACCGAAAATAAAAGTTTCACGGTGGAAGGCGAAGCGCGTATGGAAAACTTCCATTTCGGCAAGTTGCTTCACCAGAAACTTCTCGGCCATGTGAGCGCATCTGCGCTCGCCACATTAGTGTTTAATCCGGTATCAGGCGAAGATTTCCGTTTCACACTAAACGGCGCCGCGCCGGCGTTCACCTTCAACCGCTATCGCTACACCGGCATCACACTCAACGGCGTACTCAGTAACCGCGATTTCAAAGGCCGGATAAAGTGTAACGACCCCAACCTGTCTATGAATTTTGACGGCTATGTGGCTTTTGATGACGACAACGACAGCACTTTTGTGTTCCGGCATAATTACACAGCCAACATATATTACGCCAATCTTTTCCAACTGAATTTTAACCCGCGCGACACGATTTCGGAACTCAAAGCCAACGTCACAACCAATTATCAATACACCGGCAGTTTCGACACCGGCACCGGAAGAATAGAAATAACCGACATGTTCTATCATGACCCGGTGGGCGTGCATCAACTCGGGACGCTTTCCCTGTTGTCAACTGCCCAACAAAACACATACAACGCACAATTGCGCGCCAATTTCGCCGATGCCGATTTTCGTGGAAACCGTCCCTTTCTCCAATTCCTCAAAGATGTTTCTTATGCCGGCTACAACAAGTATTTGCCCTGTTTGAATGACACCATCATGCCGCATACTTGTCGCGAGCCCGATTATGAATTTAAGTTACAAATCAAGAAAGCCAACAGCATTTCCTACCTGCTGCATCCCGACTTATTTATTGCTGAAAATACACAACTGCACGTACGATTAACACCCGACCAGCAACTCGCCGCTACATTCGACAGTCCCATGCTTGCCTTAGACAACGACTGGGCGCGAAAAGTCACGATTCATGCGCAAAATTCCAACGAGAGGATGGATGTGGCGCTGCATATCGGTTCTTCCGAATTTTTTAACATACCGGTCAATAATATTTCCGGACAAATCCAATATGCCGACAACAATATTAACACCACACTCACGTACGACAACAACAGCAAGCTCTCCAATAAAGGCTCCTTGCATTTTAACACCCTGCTCAGCCATTCCGAACAACGAAAAAAGCCGCTCATCGGCCTGCATATTCTCCCTTCCGAAATTGTACTCAATGACACCTCGTGGCACATCAAGCCAACCCCCATCACTATTGACGATGACGTGTTGCAATTTAACCGGTTTCAAATTTCCAACCAACACCAGCAAGTGGTGGTAAACGGCACTATTTCACACCAGCGGTCAGACACTTTGTCGATTCGTTTCAGCAACTACGACCTGTCGAACTTCAATGTTTTTACGGCACAGCAGGGGTATAACCTGAAAGGGGAATTATCGGGCGACGCCATGTTCACCGGTTTATACGACACCCTTATGTTCTTCACACATTTCGATGGAAAAAATTTGATAGTTAACGACCATCCGTTAGGTGACCTTACTTGGCAAAGCGACTGGGACAATGGAAAAAAATTGTTCCGGGTGATGGCCGGAATTAGTGAGAACCATAAAACAAATGTTACGCTGAACGGTATTTACATCCCAAAAACCGATTTCTTAGACATCGATTTAACCCTTAATCATTTCAAGGCGGTACACGTAGAGCCGTTACTGAATAAGGTGCTGACCAATCTTGGCGGATACCTGTCGGGAAATTTACAGGTGAAAGGCTCGCGAAAAAAACCGATGCTTTATGGCTCCGATGTGGTGCTCGACAGCCTTGGCCTTACGGTTGATTATTTGAAAACGCATTACCTGCTCACCGTGCCGGTGGAGATTACGCCAACCGCCATCAGTATCCGCAATGCGTTGGTACGCGACGGTGCGGACGGAAAGGGAGTGCTCAACGGAACACTGCAACACCAGCATTTCAAGAATATAAAATACGACCTTAGCATCCAACCCGAAAATATGTTGTGTTTAAACACCACCTTAAAAGACAATGATGCTTTTTACGGCAAGGCCTACGCCACCGGGTTCATACAAATTAAAGGCGACGACGAACAAACCAAATTCGACATCACGGCCACTACCGACGCCAACACAATAGTTCACATACCTCTCCAAAACAGTTATCAGGCCAAGGAGAGCGGCATGCTTAAATTTGTGGAACCCGAAAAAAATGAAGACGAGGAGTGGCGCCCACGCAACACTTCCATTGTAAAACAAGTGCAAAAAGTATCATTCAACATTAACCTCGCGGCAACGCCCAACGCGGAAGTGCAAATCATATTTGACCAAAAGGCCGGCGACATTATACGCGGCCGCGGGAGCGGAAACATTACCTTTAACATCAATCCAGAAATTGACAAGTTCGACCTCTACGGAGATTATTCCATCGAGCAGGGCGATTATTTTTTCACGCTTCAAAATATCATCAGCAAAAAGTTTATCATGGAACAGGGCAGTCGCATTGCTTTTAATGGCGACATCAGCAAAACAATGCTTGACATCACAGGCGTATATAAAACAAAAGCCTCGTTAGGTACGCTAACGGAAGACACGTCGTCGGTTAGCCGGGTGCGAAGAAATGTGGACTGCAAAATTCATGTCTCCGGAAACCTGTTCACGCCCACCCTGTCATACAATGTAGAGATGCAAAACCTCGACCCCAGCATACGGGCGCAAGTGCAAAGTGCATTGAACACCGAAGAAAAAATGACGCGGCAGTTCCTGTCGCTGTTAGCGTTCAACAGTTTTATGCCCGACCAGCAATCGGGTATCAGCAGCGTAAATATCTCGGCCAGCACCTCAGAGTTGCTGTCAAACCAACTGAGCAACATGTTCACGCAACTGAACATCCCGCTCGACGTGGGGTTTATGTACAACTTCTCAGAACAGGGGAACAATGTATTCGACGTCGCTGTGTCCACCCAACTCTTCGACAACCGCGTGGCCATTAACGGCGCGTTCGGAAACGGAAAGAAAAATACAACGGAAAACTCTTTCATAGGTGACTTGGACTTGGATTTGGAACTGAAAATTGACCCGCAGGGACGGTTTCGCGCCAAAGCCTTCACCCACTCGGCCGACCAGTTCACCGACCAGTTCGACAACTCGCAACGAAGCGGCGTGGGGTTCGTGTATCAGGAGGATTTCAACACATTCAAAGAA
Source organism: Prevotellaceae bacterium (assembly GCA_031258755.1). Classification (GTDB taxonomy): domain Bacteria; phylum Bacteroidota; class Bacteroidia; order Bacteroidales; family UBA932; genus JAIRLC01. The sequence continues at coordinate 5,119 of JAIRMK010000174.1, read as the reverse complement.
TTATTTAACCGGTGGTTCGGGAAGAAGAAGAGGAAAAAAGAAGTCAAAGAAGTTACAGAAGAAGGACAGCCATGAAAAGAATAATATTGCTGCTTACCGTATTGTTTTTGGCTTTCGCGGCATACGCACAGATTACCGCCGGCGCCGCACAGCTCCATAAATATATCCCCTTGCTGCAAGGGAAGCGGGTGGGCGTCACGGCCAATCACACCTCAATGATTGACGATAAACACGTGGCGGACGTGTTGCTACGCCACGGCGTGAATGTAGTGCGCATGTACGCGCCGGAACACGGATTTCGGGGAAAAGCGGACGCCGGCGCCGCGCTCTCCTCCACAAAAGACGAAGCCACAGGTTTGGATATTGTATCCCTCTACGGAAAAAACTACAAGCCCACACCCGAACAGCTACAAGGCATCGACTGCATGATATTCGACATACAGGATGTGGGATTGCGTTTCTTCACCTATCTTTCGACTATGCACTATGTCATGGAAGCCTGCGCCGAACAGGGCGTCCCGGTGATTGTGCTCGACCGTCCGAACCCAAACGGATACTATGTAGATGGTCCGCTGTTGGAGCCGGAACACCGCTCTTTCGTAGGCTTGCACCCTATTCCTGTAGTACACGGAATGACACTGGGCGAACTGTCCGGCATGATTAACGGTGAGCGATGGCTGAAAAACGGCGTGCAATGCAGCCTCACGGTGATACCCTGCGACGGCTATACCCACCGCAGCTACTACGAACTTCCGGTGATACCCTCGCCCAACCTGCCGAACATGCAGGCGGTATATTTATACGCATCGCTGTGCTTTTTCGAGGGCACGGCCGTGAGCCTCGGACGCGGCACTCCGTTTCCGTTTCAGGTATTCGGCCATCCGGCGTTCAAAGATGTTTACAGCTTTTCATTCGTGCCGGAAGCGGTGGAAGGAGCCACAAACCCGCCACTGAAAGGCCGGCAATGTCACGGCAGGGACTTGCGCAACTTTCCACAGGCGCAATTGCGCCACGAAGGGCGCATCAGGCTGGAATGGCTGTTAGAAGCCTACCGTCATTTCAAACCAAAAGACAAATTTTTCCTTCCTTACTTTTCAAAACTCTGGGGCACGGCGCGCATCCAACAGATGATGCAGCAGGGCGCCACCGAGGCGGAAATCAGCGCAAGCTGGACGGCCGATGTCGCCGCCTTCAAGGCCCGGCGGGCAAAGTATTTGTTGTATGACGAATAAAAAAAGAGGAGTTTAGGAGTATAGAATTTTGAAACAAAAAACTGCCCACCCTTGCGGACGACCTTTGATTGACGAATTACGATTTCAGCGACACCACTACTCCCCTGCCCGCTCCATATCCGGCAGCAGGGGTTCGCCGCGGTAGCGCAGCAGTAATTGCGCCACAGCCATGGCGTCTTTCTCGCAATATTGTACAATGCGCGCCATGTTTTTTTCTTCATAGTACACCGCTGCTACGCGGCTACCGTCAATATCGTCTTTGGGGGTGGGAATATCAAAAATGGTGGTCAATAAATCTAAGGAGCAAAAATGTTTGTAGTCGCCGAACTTCCACAGTTCCATCGTGTCAAGGAAAGGCACCTCCCAAGGCTTGCGGCCGGCCACATCCAGCATGTCGGGCAGCGGCAGTCCGTTAACCAGAATACGGCGGGCGATGTAAGGAAAGTCAAACTCCTTACCGTTGTGCGCACACAACTGGGCGTTTTTCCGCTTGGCATAAAAAGCATGCAGCGATGCACAAAACTGCGTCAACAGCAGCTTTTCATCATCCCCATAAAATGATTTTACCCGGAACGTCCTGCCCTTCTCCCCGCTATGAATGTAGCCTGCCGAGATACAAATAATCTTTCCGAACTCCGCCAAGATACCGGCACGCTCGTAAACTTCTTCCGCCGTTTGGTTTTCTTTGCGAAAATAGGTCGATTTCTTTTCCCACAGCGTTTTCATCCGTTCCGGCAACTCATTGTACGACGCCGTCTGCGGCACGGTTTCCACATCGAGAAACAACACATGTTCAAGGTTCAAATGGTTCAGCATAAAAATAATTTTAAAATTTCCATGTATCCCTCAGGCGTTCCAGCTCCTTGTAGTTCGTCATGTCCAAATGATGGGGAACCACCGCCACATAGCCTTCGGAAAGCGCATTTTCATCGGCGTCGCCCGCTTCCTTTTCGTGGTTCAGGAAGTAGCCGGTCATCCAGTAATAGTCCTGTCCGTGCGGGTCCACGCGTTTTTCAAATTCCTCCATCCACACGCCACGGTTTTGGCGGCACAGGCGAATGCCTTTGATTTTATTATAAGGCAAACGCGGAAAATTCACATTAAGGAACGTATTTTCATCAAAAGGAGCGGCCATTACCATGTCAATAATCCGCTTCCCATAAGGGATACAGGCGGTAAAGTCGGCGGTGGGCGAATAGTCGTTCAATGAAAAACCGATAGACGGTATATTGTACAAGCTGCCCTCGGCGGCAGCGCCCAGCGTGCCCGAATAGATAACTGCCACAGAGGTGTTATTGCCATGGTTGATGCCCGAAAATAGAAAATCGGGTTTACGTTTGAAGACATGGCTCATGGCGAGTTTCACACAATCTACAGGTGTTCCGCCACAAGCATAAATCGTGAGGCCGTCGCTTTCTTCTACTTTACGCAACCGGATAGGGAGTTTTGATGTCATAGCGCTCGACATGCCCGACTGGGCTTCTTCGGGGGCCACCACCACAATATCTCCGTATGGGCGCGCCATCTCAACAAGCGCGGCAAGCCCTCCGGCACGGTAACCATCATCATTGGTAATAAAAATCAACTTTTTTTGCATACTAAAATACTAAATTCATATAAAAGATACAGTGGAATAGCCACCATAATCATGGTGAACGCATCGGCGCTGGGGGTGATAACCGCCGAGAGGATGAGCACCACAATAATGGCATGCCGCCGGTATTTGCGTAAAAATTTGCGGGTAATTATACCGAAACGCGAGAGCACATGCGCCAACACCGGCATTTCAAACACCAGCCCCATGGTGAGGATGAGGGTCACAAACATGCCGATGTAGGAGTTGAGCGAAATTTCATTCGAGACAATTTCACTCACTTGGTAAGTACCCAGAAACCGTATGGAGAGCGGGAAGATGAATACATAACCAATCAGCACACCCACAAAAAAGAGCAGCGACGAGAAAGCAAACGCACGGCGCACGCCGTGTTTTTCATGGGCATACAAGGCCGGCGCCACAAACTTCCACAACTCCCAAATGATGTAAGGGAACGACAGCACCAAACCCAACCAGAACGACGTGCTCACGTGGGTGAAAAACTGCGCCGCCATGTTTATGTTAATGATGGAAATGCTGAACGCTTCGGGACAGAACCCCGGCCAGCCCAGCCATTCGCCCAGTTGGCACATCCAGTGATACAATACGAAATCGGAAGTGCGAGGGCCGAAAATGATGACGTCGAAAACCAGCGACTTGTTGAGGAACACCACCACCATAGCCGCAACAACCACTACTGCGGAACGGAACAGCATCCGCCGCAGCACTTCGAGGTGATCCCAAAATGACATCTCTTTGGCCATAGTTGCGCGTAGCCCCTATTTCAAGTCTTCCTTCAGGTCGTCTTCTACTCCCTTTATACCATCTTTAAAACTTTTCACGCCCTTACCCAGTCCTTTCATGAGTTCGGGGATTTTCCTTCCGCCGAAAAAGAGCAACACGCACAACGCGATAATGATGATTTCCTGGGCGCCGATACCGCCTAAAAATAAAAACGTTTTCATTCGAATGATAATTTAATTCGGGGCAAAGATATAAAAAATTATCTATCCCAGAACGATTTTCGCTTATCATATTTCAACAGGTCGGCTAAAGCGCCCGATTTCGCATTGATCCGGAACGACCATTGCTCCCAGCGGCCGGAGGGCACCCAGTTGAAAATAAACTCGAAACAATGCAAGTCGTAGCGCATGTCGAATGAGGTGGTGGTGAGTTGCAACTCCTTAAAGTCAAACCCGCTCGACATGCCGAGATGCATAGCCTTAGTCAATTGTATCTGTCCCGAAAAGCCCAAGGTTTGGTTGTGGTTGTGGTTTTTAATCAATTGTCCGTTGGTGTAATTATAACTGACGCTGTAGTTATACCCATAGTTGAAGTTAAACGACCAGGGCGCGTTAAAGTCGGCATAATACTGCCATTCGGTCATGATATATTCTCCGGTTTGGGGGTCATACCGGTGTACCGGCACCGGCCCTCCCCCTCCCGATGCGCCGCCCGACTCCGTGCTTCCTTTTTCACCCCCACTGAAATTATAGCCGAATGAAACGCCCGCATTGAGCAAGCGCGGCATGGCTAACTTATCATAGCGCTGTCCGTATTTATTGATCGCATACGGATCGAATTGCATATTTCCATTGATGTTTACCTTTTCAAGTATCGTGGTATTCATCGAAACGGAGATATTAGCCAACTTCATGGAATCGGCAAAGAAATTATAGCTGGAGCTGATACTTAAATTGTCAATAAGTTTTACTTTCCGCTCGCCGGTGACGGTGTCGGACTTGCTGCGCACTTTCATCTCTATGTTATTATTTAGCGAGAACGACACACTGCCCGTCCTTCCCTGAGAGGTGTAACCATAAACCTGTCCTTCAAATTTATTATAATATAAGGTGTGGGTTTTGCCTGTCGTATCGGTGTAGGTGTAGGCGGTGTATCCATTGGTGCCCATGGCGTCCTGATAGGGGCGAAAGCTAAATCCCACATTCGGTGTAAGCATGTGGCGGATAGCCCGCACGTATGCATTTTTCCCGAACAGAAACGTGCCGTAGATGCGGGTAGTGGCCGACAAGCCGAAGGAATAATCGGTGGTGATATGAAATTCTTCGAATGCCGACGACATTTTATTCACCACCCTATTGGTAGTCGTGTCGTATGCTTTTGTAGTACTTTGGAAATACATGTTGGCGTTGAAGTTCACGGAAGGCGTAAGTTGAATATGTTTGAACAGCGTCATAGACGGCAGCGTAATGCCGAAATTATGTTTCATCCCATTACGCATGAAATCCGTAAACTTCTCACGTCCCAATTGACTTTCCTTAAAGTTTATTTT
>JAIRMK010000157.1 GCA_031258755.1 Prevotellaceae bacterium | reverse complement strand
TCGCTAACATTGAAAGAAATAGAATACTGTTTTTCATGCGGGGTGCGCGGGGAATACGGGGAATATTTCGGAATCAATGTTGTGTCGATAAGCAAATGGCTTAGAACTTATTACAATTCTGAAGAACGCAGAGATGCACAGGTGCAAAACCTGTTTCCATGTTTGCCTGCGAAAACGAAACCGACGCCGGAAGAGTTGACGGAAATGCGGAAAAAGGCTCTTGCAAAGAGATGGCTGGAGTTTTGCGAAACAGGTTCTTGCTACGATTTGGGAAATACGGTATATAATTTTCTCAATTCAAAAGGGCTAATTTCGTTTACCGGCGACGAGAAAAGGCACATGATGGAGTGGGCGAAAAAAGAGTTGGTGAACGAGGCAAAAAACAGAGAACCAGCCGTAAAAGTCGGTTCTGTGATAGATAATATCACAAAAGACCATGTGGTTTACCGCGCCAAATGCATCGCCTTGAATGTCTTTTTTGAGAGATTAAAAAACGAGGGTAAAAACGTAAATTTATTGATTGCAGAATGAATATAAATCAAAAAATAGACATAATATGCGAGCGGATAGAGGGCTTTCGACTGCATAATCCGAAACTGGCAAGATTGTCGTACAGTGGCGGTCGGGACAGCCATTTGCTGTTGCATCTGATTCGGAAAACGATGGGATACAGTAACGAACAGTTTCCGGCAATATATGCCGACACGAGAAACGAATTTGCGGAAATAAGACGCCGGATAAAAGAACAGGATATCACGATAGTAGATGGCGGTTATCGTCTTTTCAAAGTGTTTGAAACAGAAGGTTTGCCTTTGTGGTCGAAACTGTTTAGCAAGTATTATAACGACGTGTACGTCAAGCATTGGAATGTACGCTATACAAATGAAAGAATAAAAGAAGATTATGAAAATCGCTGTAAGTGGGCTAATTCATGCGGACTCTGTTTGTCGGATAAATGCTGTAAGTTTCTCAAAGAAGATGTTTTAAACAAAAATAAGACGCGTATCGTCGGCTTACGAAAAGAAGAGGGTGGCAGGCGAGCTTTTGGCGCGTCGAAAAACTATGATTTTTGTGTAAAAAATTCAAAAGTACTGTTCAAACCGATATTCGACATTACAACTTCCGAACTTGCATTAATGGAAAAAATGTTAGCAATAAAACCGCTAAACATCTACAATTATTTAGACCGCACAGGCTGTGTAATGTGCGGATTTGGAAGTAAAAAGCAGTTGGCTGAAAAAATCAACTATTTGCGGTGGTATGAGCCTGCGAGAGCGGAATTTTACATGAAATATTTTAGTGAGTATTTAAAATTTAGAAGGATAATGTATTAAAAATGGACAATATCAGACTTTTATATATTGACCTCTTTTGCGGAGCGGGCGGCACGAGTACCGGCGTGGAAAATGCTCGCATAAATGGTGAAAAGTGCGCAAAAGTAATAGCGTGTGTAAATCACGATGCAAACGCCATCGCAAGCCACGCAGCCAATCATCCGGACGCGCTGCATTTCACAGAGGACATACGAACATTAGAGTTATCGCCGCTCGTGGCGCATATTGAGAAAATGAAAGCGATTTATCCCGATGCGTTCGTCGTGTTGTGGGCTTCACTTGAATGCACCAATTTCAGCAAAGCCAAAGGTGGAAAGCCTCGCGATGCTGACAGCCGGACGCTGGCAATACATCTGTACCGCTATATCGAAACAATCAACCCTGACTACATTCAGGTTGAAAACGTTGAGGAGATTATGAGTTGGGGAGATTTGGACGAAAACGGCAAACCAGTCAGCAAAGACAAAGGTAAAAGTTATACACGTTGGGTAGAACATGTAAAGAAATACGGCTTTTCCTATACATATCGCATTTTGAATGCTGCCAATTACGGCGCATATACCAGCCGGAAGCGTTTTTTCTGTCAGTTTGCAAAGCACGGGCTACCGGTAGCATGGCCGGAGCCAACCCATGCAAAGTCTCCGCAACAGGGACTGTTCGGAAAGATAAAGAAGTGGAAGCCGGTAAAAGACGTGTTAGATTTTTCAGACGAAGGAGAAAGCATATTCACACGCAAAAAGCCATTATCCGATAAAACATTAGAACGTATCTATGCCGGACTGATAAAGTTTGTCGCAGGTGGTAAGGATAATTTTTTGTCAGCATATTACGGCAACGGGAAAACAAATTTCAAGGATAGATATAAACAAACAGCCCTTTCTACAGATAAACCCTGCGGAGTGGTGACAACAGAAAACCGGTTTGCCAAAGTGCAGGCGCAATTTTTATCAAAGTATTACAACGGACATCCCGAAAGCAAAAATATATCCATAGAAGAACCGGCGCACACGGTAACGCCTGTTGACCACCACGCGCTAACAAGCATAAGATTTATCGGCTCTTATTGCGGGGGTAAAGGGAATCAGTCCTCAAGCGTTTCATCAGTAGAGAACCCGTCCCGAACGGTTACTGCTTTTGACCGGTTGTCGCTGGTGTCGCCGAAATTCATAGTGAATGAGTATTCAAGTGGCGGGCAACATTCGTCCATTGATGAGGTATGTCCGGCGGTGCTTACGAACCCCAAACAAAAAGTAGTTAGCTGTACTCCGTGTATAATGAATACCAACTTTTCCAATGTCGGCAGCGCAGTAACAGAGCCTTCCCAAACCATTACCGCCAACCGGAAATGGTACTACATTATGAACCCGCAATATTTCAGTGCGGGCGGTAGCGTTGAAAATCCATGCTTCACAATCATTGCCCGCATGGACAAGAAGCCGCCGTATCTTATTTCGACGGAAACAGGACATATAGCGATTGAAGTTTACGACACCGACAGCGAGCCAATGCGGAAAATAAAGGAATTTATGGCATTGTACGGCATTGTCGACATCAAAATGCGGATGCTGAAAATACTGGAATTGAAGCGGATAATGGGCTTCCCGAATGATTATGTGCTAATCGGCACACAGGCGAAACAAAAGAAGTATATCGGTAATGCGGTAGAAGTTACCATGGCACGAGTTTTATGTGAAGCATTAGTGGAAAAATTGCTAAATAAGATAATGATTAATAAATAAAACACAATGAAAGAGTATGATAACGATAAACGGAACTGAATTTCACGAAATTCCCTGTATGTGCGGCGTTTGCCCATTCTATTCAGGTGACACGTCATTCCGTTTTGACGGCAAAGAACGAGCAGGGTTTTGTATGGCGTTTAGAAAGAAAAAGCGGAAATATGATAATATTCCGGCGCGATGCTCGAAACTGTTTAAAAAAGGCTTCGACATCGGCGGCGATTTGGTTATAGTTTATGATGTTGATGTTGATGATGTTGTTGTTGATGATGATGTTGTTGTTGTTGATGATTAATAGACCGGCGTGGCGGAGTATGGCGTTAAAAATAAGGACAAGTGGTATGAAGGCGCAAGCCATGCGCGAGCTTCGCGGGTTCGAGTCCCGCCGCCGGTGCAATTTAATAAAATTAATAA
>JAIRMK010000166.1 GCA_031258755.1 Prevotellaceae bacterium | reverse complement strand
TCGGCGGTGACGCCGGCGGGCAACCGGTGTGGGTAGTAGCGTATTTGTTCATTGGGGTGAATGAGGAACGCTTGCGGGGGCGTGTTGGCTGTAAACGTGAAGCCCAGCTTCTCGTAGCTCTGCCCGGCCGACCAGTCGCGGTCGGCGTAGGTCATGATGTCTCCGGGGTGCAGCTCGCGGATAAACTGCGCCAACAGCTTGCTCAGCCCGCCCACTACGGTGTGAGACGCGAGATTGGCAAAGCGTATCAGCTCATACGAGTCGTAGGGCTCAGGGTGGTACAGCATGGGGCGGCGCGCGCTGAAAGAGGCGGCGGCCACCAGCGTGTTGCGGCGATACAGGCCGTATTTGTACTTGGCTCGCGGACTGCCGTGTAAATGGTTTTGCATCAAAAAACCGTCGAGTGTGGTTTTGTCGATGCGTGCCGCTGTGGTATGTCGTGCAAAGATACGCGCCGTGTTTCCAAAGAGCGCGTGTATGCGGGCTTCCACAATGTTTCGTTGCCGGTTCCACACGTCTTCCCATAATTGAATAAGCCGGACGCCCTGTTGTTCGTAGCGTATGGACAGTTCCTGAAAATATAGCGGTTCTTCGCACGGCGCAATGGGGTTCAGGCGAAAAGAAACCTGCCGTTGTGGAAAGTGCACAAACGGCAGGTCGATGCGATGCTCCACATCCAGCGCGCTTAAGAAAGCCGCGGCGCTATGGAGAAAGGGAGTCATTTTTTTGTTTTTGCCGGCGTTTTTTGCGTAAACAGGTTAGCCCAGTCAAATGCTTTGCGTTTTTTCCAGTCGCCCTGATGATAGGCATAGCTTGCCATCAGCGGCACCACGGTGGTGGCTTCGGCATATACCATTTGTTCGTGCACGGTTTGCACCTTGCCCCACGAGGAGGCTTCTTTCAAGGTGGAACTTGAGCAGGCGCCGTCGCGCGGGTCGGCTACGGTGATTTGCACGGCGTACTGATGCATCGGCACGTCGTAGCCCAGCACTTCGGCGCATACCACGGTGTCCTGTGCGAAATTTTTCGGCACGCCGCCACCCACCATAAACAGGCCGGTGGTCTTAGCTTTCAGCTTAATCTGCGTGAGTTCGCGGAAGTCGGCCACCGAGTCTAACGTCATGTAGGGTTTTCCTTTTTTCATCCGTTCCATCTGGTGCAGCACGAAGCCGAAACCGGCGCTGCAGTCCGAGAAAGCCGGCACGAAAATGGGTACATGGTGTTCGTAACACGTCTGGATGAGGGAGTTTTTCTTCTTCGCATGTCGGGTCAGCCACGCGCCCATGTTCCAAATAAACTCGCGCGACGAGTAGGGGCGGGGCTCCAGCGTATCGGCAATTTTCTTCACGGTGGCGTCGCACACTTGCAGCTCGTCTTCATCGATGTAGGTATCGTAGATGCGGTCGATATAATTTTTCCGCAACATGCTGTCGTCCACAAACGGCGTGCCTTTGTAGTGCTTGTAGCCCAACGCTTCGAAGAAATCCATGTCGATGATAGACGCGCCGGTAGCCACCACGCAATCAATCATGCGGAAGCGCACCATGTCGGCATACACCTGCATACAACCGCCGGCGCTGGTGCTGCCGGCCAAAATCAGCCAGTTGCTGCAATCCTTGTTCTTAATCATCATTTGCAGAATGTCGGTGGCATGCGCGGCGTCGCGCGATGAAAACGACATGTCGCGCATCGCATCAATGATGTCTGTCGAATTGATGCTTGTAATATCAATGTGTTTGACGAGGTCTTTTAATAATGTTTTTTGTTTTTTAGCCATATTTTGATGTTAATGATTTTCCTATTCATACGTGCGGCCGGTGATATACCGTCCATCCCAAGTGATGTCCACGCGCCCATTGTAGCGGTCGTTGATGACGATTAGTTCTTTTTCCTTTGGCTCTCCGTCCTGTTTGGCGAAAGCAAGGTATTCCCTTATCATTTGTTTGGCGGCTTCGGGCGTGCCGGCGTCAATAATAAATTGGCGGTATTCGCTGTCGCCCTCCTGATACTGCGCCATGTAGGCCGAGTGGAGAAATTTATGCGCCAGAAAACTTTGCGAGACATACAATTCCGAACGCGCTACCTTGTTGGCTTCCGGCAGTCGTTGAAGCAAGGCGGGAAGCGTTGAGGTGGCGTCGATTTTTCCGGCCAGCGTGCGTGCAATTTTTTCCATCGCTTCGCCTGCTTCGGCGCTCTTGTCGTGCGTTTCCATTTTCACGTACACGTTTCCCGACAGGAAATTCAGCACTTGCGGTTCGCGGTATCCCTCTGCGCCGATGTCCAGAAATTCCGCATCGGGAAAGCGTTCGCCGGCGTAGATGCAGTAGGCGTCTGGCGGCGTGTCGTGGCGGTAGCACTGAATGGTGATGTAGGCGTCGCTGTGGTTGCGGTTATAGCTGAGCTGCGTCATTTCCGCAAAGTTGCAGGCTAAGAAAGCATCAGCCGCGCCGTTGATGCGGTCGTATAAATTTTCGGGCGTGAACGATTCCATCTTATCTGCAATAGTCCAGCCTTCCACTTCGGGCAAGTAGGCGCGTAATTGTGCGGGCGTTTGTGCGGCCGCTGCGATGGCCGGAAACAGAAAAAGAAGAGCGAGTAATTGTTTCATATTGTGCGTCGCTTAGGTTAGAAATTCGCGTGGTACGGCGGCAATTCGGGCGATGTCGCGCACTTTTTCGGCTACTGCAAATCCGTTGGTGCATTTTACCTTACACGATGTGCAGGAGGCGCACGGATTGCCCGGCAAGTGCAGCGAGGACACCAGCATCTTTGCTTCCGAAGGATAATGGTAACCGTAGTTATACATGTAGGCACGCATCAAGTCGGGGATAGGAAGATGCTTGGTGCACTGTGTCGTACAAGTGTTGCATTGTTGGCAATAGAGCGAAGGCGCTACATCAGCCTGCGCCAGATAATTTTTTTCGTCGCCAGTCAGTTGCGGGTCGGCGGCGCAGGCCAAACACACGTCCAGTTCGTCGAATGCCGTGAAACCGGGAATTGCCGTGTGTATATTCTTGTTTTGGAACACCCACTTCAGGGCGGCGGGGATGTTGATGTCTTTCGCGCCGGCCATTGTTTTCATTGCCACTACGCCCAACCCGGCGGCAGCCGCGCGGTCAATGGCGGCGTTCAATTCGGGAAGGTGCTTTTGTTTGAAATTGTAGGAGGTCAGCACCACATCATACACGCCGCTGTCCACTGTGGCATTGATGACTTCCGGTTCGTTGGAGTGCGTCGATACCCCGAGGCTCTTTGTGCGACCTTGCGCTTTCAAGTCCTGCATCACTTTCAGGATAGGCTCGTGCAGCGTGGCTTCCCGGCTGTCGAGGGCGTGGAAATAAAGGATGTCCACGTAATCTAATCCGAGCCGTTGCATGCTGATGTTAAACTTTTCCATGAATTGTTCCGGCGCGTCTTTGCTGAAAGTTTTCCCGCGCTGGTCAACTTTTATTTTTGTGCTTACCACAAACGATTCGCGCGGTATGTCTTTGAAAATTTTACCCAGCATCAATTCGTTTTTTCCTTCCTGATAGCCGTGTGCAGTGTCGAAGTGCACAATACCCGACCGAATGGCGGCCTTCACCAGATTTGGATTGTCGGCACGCATGACGCCCATGCTTAGCACAGGCACTTTGAACCCTGTACGCCCCAGCGTGCGGTATTCCATGGTGTTTTTTTCATCATCCGGACGGCTCTTCCGGTTTGTCATAGCCGGAAGTTTTGAGGGAATGAGCAGCCCTGCACTGCCGGCGGCTGTCAGGCGCAGAAAGTTGCGACGGTTTAGATTTTTCATAAAAGCTGGTATTGATAGAATGAACAAATATACGAAAAGTTTTTATAAGTATAGTTTTCTTATTTGAAAAAAGAAAAATGCACATTGCCGTAATGCCTGTGTTTCCTGCATCGGGGATGGCTGCTGAAATCGTGTTGCCGGCTGTGTTCGAGGATAAATACACCGCCGGGGCTCAGCAGGTTTTTTTCGAGAATGCGCTGGGGAAGGGTGTCCACGCCGGCAAGATCGTAAGGCGGATCGGCAAAAATAATATCATACTGTACCGTGCAGATGTTTGGAAAATCAAACGCATTGAGCCGTAACGCATGCAACTGCGGCAGGCGGAGTTGTTGCGCCGTGTCTTTAATAAATTTGTGGTGCAGCGGGTGAATGTCTATCGTGTCGATATAAGGACATCCGCGCGAGGCAAATTCAAAACTGATGCTCCCGGTGCCTGCAAACAAATCGAGCACATGCACGGCCGATAAGTCGTAGGTGTTTTTCAAAATATTGAAAAGACTTTCTTTCGCGAAGTCGGTAGTAGGCCGCGCCTGCATACCGGATGGCGGCGTGAGGATTTTCCCGCGTAGCGTTCCGCTAATTATTCGCATACACTGAGCAACGGTAAAAGTTGAAATTCCATTCCCGCACTCCGGTCTGACAGGCCGGCAATTTCATTGTGGTACAAGCTTTGAATATTTGGGTAATAACGTTGCAGCAGGGTGGTGTCGTCGTTTGACACAATGCCCGATACATACACGGTAGTATTTGCGGGATGAAGTTTCCATTGTTTCAGAATATATCCCAAATAATAAAAAGCGTCGGTGAATGTTTCTATGGAAAAAGTGTTGCTGAGCACAAATTGCCCTTCCACATACACGGCGAAAGACGCCTGCGCATGACTTACATGCAACAGGATGGCATTATATGGTTGTTGTTCGCTCAGCAGATGAATGAGCGGAATATGCTGGTTGAAAAATGCGACGCGGGCTTGATGCATGTGGATGATATTAGCCAGCGGGCCGGGTATGGTAAACACATTCACGGCGTCAAACGCAGGCAGCGACTTGTAATGTATTTCATCCAGTTCATCAAACGGAACCACAAATTCAAGATACGTGCGCAAATGATCGGGATGAAACAGTGACGACGGAATAAGAATAGACTTGTTCGACACAAACATGCAAAAACAATTTTTGTAGCGTGGTGTCAGCAGCGGCTCTTGCTGAAACAGGTTATGTATTTCGTGGTCGAGCGCGTTGTAATCGTATGCCGTGTAAGTGTAAGTATATTTGTTAAACGCATAACACTTTCCGGTAATCGAGTCGCTGATATAAAAATAAAATCCATTCAAATCGGCTTGAATGGATAGGTTACACTGCTCCGATTGTCCGGATGTAAATAGATGGCTTACAAATTTCGGCATGGCTACATTTTATTCCCAGTTTCCGGCGTTATTATTTGGCTGGTCAATACTCCCCACTTTCAACCCCGAATACCGTTGCGCACTCGAAAGGTTTTTGTTTATTTCTTCAATGTCATGATTGATATTCACCACCAATTGGCGATTTAGCCCTTCTAAAATCACATCGTTGGAAACCCGCGCCTCAAACAGGGGAACATTAAGGCCCGACACTTTTTTAACCACAGCCTGCAATTCAAATTCTCCGCCCACTACCGGTATATACCGCAAGGAATCGGCAAAAATACTGTTTATAGAACGCAATTTAATGCTTTCCCTTACAGGAACAATAACGGTGTCGCGCTTTACTAACTTTTGCGCTACGGCTATCGAATCATCCATTGAGCCGGTCTGTTTTAAAATCTTTATATCACCTTTATTATAGAAGTCGATCAACGAATCAAAACTTCCGGTGAACTTGCCATAACGCGACTTGTAAGCCACTTCCACATCCCGGATATCTTTCAGCCGTTCTACAATTTTTCCGTAACGAAAGCTTCGCACCTGCTCAAAACGGACAGGTTCCACAATCCCGCTGATTAGAAAATACGCTAAAATGATAATCAAAATGGGCATTGCAACAAATATAAGCAAATTTTTCATGCTGATTTAATGGTTAAAAAGTTCAAAATAACACTTAATGTTGTGCGCAAAATTACAAATTTTTGTTGAAAGAATATCATTTTGCAGGAAATATTTTAAAAATCTCGTAAAAGAGACCGTCTTCTCAAAGAGAATTCGTATCTTTGTAAGTCATAAATTTGGTATTATGGGAAGTCGCTATATTGATTCTGGTTTGATGGCTGTGTTCTGTGACATGTTGAGAAGGGCTAAAAAGGTTTCGCTGGTGGTGCACGTGAATCCCGATGGCGACGCTATGGGGGCGAGTATAGCGCTATATCATTGCTTGCGTGTGCTGATGCCGGATCTTGAAGTAGTGATCGTCTCGCCTAACCGCTATCCCGAATTTTTGAAATGGATGGACGGTACTGATAACGTACTTGTTTTCAGAGAGCGCCGTAAAATAGTGAAAGAAGCTATTGCCACATCGGATGTGCTAATATGCCTTGATTTTAATTCGTTGTCACGGCTCGAGGACTTGGGTGAATTTATTGCATCGACCGCTGTTCCGCGGGTGCTGATTGATCACCATATCGAGCCGAAAAAAGAAGAATTTTTGCTTATTATTAGCGATGTGAAAGTAAGTTCTACTTCCGAGCTGATATTCCGCATGGCAAAAGATATGCTTCCGGGGCCTTTGCCGCGGCCTGCAGCCGATGCCATTATGGCCGGTATGATGACCGACACCAACATGTTTCGCGACAACAGTTCAAATCCCGAAACCTTTAAAGTGGTTGCGGAACTCTTGAAAATGGGCGTGGATAAGGAAAAAGTCACGTCGCAGATATTTGATAATTTTTCGATAAGCCGGGTGAAATTGTTGGGCTTTGCCCTCAGTGAAAAAATGGTGGTGTTGCCCGAATATCATGCCGCCTACATTTCAATTTCGCAAAGTGAATTGAATAATTTTTCCTTTCAACCGGGCGATACGGAAGGGTTTGTGAACTACCCGCTGAACATAAAGGGCGTGAATATATCGGCCTACATTTCGGAACAGTTGGACGGCACCATCCGGTTTTCCTTCCGCTCACGCGGCGCTTTTTCCGTTAATGATTTTGCACGCCGGCATTTTTCGGGCGGCGGGCATAAAAATGCAGCAGGAGGACGTATGGACGCCTCGCTTGATGAGGCGATAGCAGAATATATAAAGCAATTGGAATATTACAAAGATGAAATATCGGCTTCGATATAATGTGATGTGGTTGATTTTACCGGTGTGGCTGGCTTGTACGCATAATGAACCGCGTAAGGCGGTGACGCCCGCCCAGCCTGCACCCGAAGTGGCGGCTATGGAAGCGGTAAACAAACAGCTGACGGAGAAAGACCGGGACATTATGGAGGCTTTCATCCGCCGCAAGGGATGGGCGATGCAGCATTCTCCCGACGGATATTATGTCCTGATATTGAAAGAGGGAGAAGGCCCTGAGGTAAAGGAAGGCTCCCGGGTTGAATGTCGCTGCACAATACGCTTGCTCAATGGCACGCTTTGTTATGCGCAACAGCATCGTAACTTTATAGTAGGCCGGACAGATGAAATTATGGGACTGCATAAGGCGTTGCTGCATTTAAAAAAAGGAACCGAAGCGTGGTTTATTTTTCCGCCGCACCTGGCTTATGGCCTGCCGGGCGACCGGGATAAAATACCCGCGCGCGCCATATTGCTTTTTGAAGTGGAATTGTTACAGGTAAGTTGATGCGTTTTTTATGTTACATATTATGTGGCCTGATGGCGCTGTCGGCGTGTACCGCCGAAAGTATAAAGGAAAGCTTGCTGCGGCAGGAGCAGGACATTGAAACCTATATCAACAAATTAAAAAATACGACGGATAGTGAAACAAATAAAAGTATTGTCGACACGGTATATAATCTTAACGGTGTGTATCGGGTAGTGCTGGAAGCGGGCGCCGGAGAGGGCGCAGCAGCTGGCGATTCGGTGATATTTAAATATGAGGCATACGTTTTTTCCTCTGGAAAAGGCGACATGTATGATGCGGGAGAAGAAAACAGCACATTGGGCTCGGGAAATTATTTTGCAGGGCTTGAAACAGGACTTACCGGCATGCTTACCGGCGAACATGCACAGATTATCTTTGCCGGCGATAAAGGATATGGAAATGTGCCCGTAGGTGTTTTGCCGCCTAACACGCCGCTGATTTTTGAAATATGGATGTCTCGTGTAGTAAAACAATAAAATTATGAAATTAAAATATATGAACAGCCTGAAAACAACCGTTTATTTAATGTCCCTATGGGCGCTGTTTGCTTCGTGTGCAAAAGAAGTGTCGGAAAGCCATGATGAACTGGAGCAGCGCTATATTGAAGCGTATATGAATGTGAACGCGGAAAAATACCCCGGCGCGACGTTAAGCGAATCGGGTTTGTATTTCCTTTCCCATACCCGTCACACGTCGGGCGATATGCCAAAAGATGATGATATGATTTATATCCGCTACACCAGCCTCACGTTAGCCGGAAACATCGCCGAAACATCTGTGGACTCCCTCGCCAGGATGCTGGGTACTCATTCTTACACCACTTACTACGGGCCGAAGTTGTTCAGTGTGGCCGAAGGCGCCACCTTGGCGGGGCTTCGGGAGGCTTTTCTGGATATGCGCACGAGCGACACGGTCCGCATCCTGTTGCCGTCGAAACTGTCAACCTCCGGATTGTCGGATGCACGATTGTATGATGTGCCGATGATCTACGACCTCGAACTGCTGCGGGTAGAGCCTGACATAGCACAGTTCCAGGTTGATTCACTGGCGAAATATAAAACGGCTCACTATCCCGGCGCCACGGCTATTATAGTAGATAGCATATATTTTAAATCATTGAATGAGGGCAGTC